>JAFSFD010000066.1 GCA_017435365.1 Akkermansia sp.
CACGGGACTTCAGTCCCGAAATAACGGTGCTTCCAATCGGGACTGAAGTCCCGTGCCCCGACAGAGTTCCCCCACAAATTCCAATTTGGCGTTTCGTCAAAGCAATATTCTTTAATTGCCGGAGCAATAAAAGCACAAAATTCAGAAAAATCTTGAAATTCAGGGCCAATGGGATAGAATAGCAGTGCATCAGTTATTACTTGCTAAAACGCTCTCATCATATGACTCAGCAGGATTCCAGCAATACTCAGCCCCCGGTGAAGAAGAAAAAGTTCCGCGGGTGCCTCAAGTTCTTCATTCTCCTTATTTTCCTGGTGATTGGCGGGTGCTGGCTGTTTTCATTCTGTTTTTATGACGGTACCGTGAGAAGCCCGAAAGAGGCGGTACAGAAGGCCCAGAGCTCCGTGCGCACCATGGTGGAGCACATGGTGGCAAGCAGTGCGCTGCAGGGCAAATCGGTCAACCAATCCGGCCGCATGGTCGAGATGTATTCCCTGTATGAAAAGGATATCGTGGTGGAGTATGAATACACGACCAGCTGGATGTTCTCCCGCAAGCGAATCAGAATCACCCAGCCTTACCGCGTGCGCTATGGAATCGACACAACCATGGCAGACCTGCAATGCGAAATGACTGAAGGCAGCGACCTGGTGAAGGTGGGAAATCTGAAGCCCTGCGTCATTTCCTGTGAGCGATTCGGGCTGCAGGTCATGGAGGAAGAGGAGGGCATGTGGAACAAGATTCACCCGGATGAACGAGCCCACGCCCAGAACCAGCTCGAGGAGCAGGCCCGCGGCGATGCCGCCATCGACCCCGCCGCCATGTACCTGACCGAAATGCGCTTTGTGGAGATGCTGAACCGCGAAGCCGCCCGCCAGCAGTCGCCCTCACGCTACACCCTCGCACCCCGTGGCTGAGGCAGGGAATCCGGGGCGAATGATTAATCATCCGCCCGGAATTTGATTTATCGGACGCAGGCGCGCCGAAACCGCGTACCACACGTGTCCCAAAGTTTGAGTACTAATCTCGATAAATTGGAATTTGTCGATTAGTTTGCGAGCCGTAGGCGAGCGGAATTTATAGCCCACGTTAGTGGGCGACATATCCATAGCGAGCGGGCGTAAGCCCCTCGTTTGGTAATAAAAAACATGGAACCCGTGAAACGGGTGACAGAAGGCGCAGCTCTATGATATGCAACCGTTTTCCGTCTTCGGGCTTACGCCCTACGCCGTGACAGGCTGTCACCCGTTTCACGGGTTCCAATTACCTTTTTTATTCCTACGAGGGGTTCCGCACCCCACGCTACCGCGTGGAGTGCTCCACCGCCTCGCTATGGGTATATCGCCCGTTTCACGGGCTTTGAATGCCGCGCGCCTGCGGCTCGCCAAATTCCAATTTGTCGGGCAGATAAGGGCTTCTTCCAAAATGTTGCTGATGTTTCTATTGCTTACCAAATCTTTGGGACACGTGTGACCGCGTACACGCGCACGCGGATTGGGCTTGATGCGCAGGGGTGAGTGTGATAGAATGCAGGCCGTGAAGGTTATTGTTGTTACAGGAGGCATAGCATCCGGCAAGTCCACGGTGGTGGAAATGCTGCAGGAGATGGGTGGCGCCGGGGTGGAGTTGTTCGATTGCGATGCCGCGGTGGCGGAGTTGCAGCAGAGTGGCAAATTATCCCGCGACCTGGTCACCGCATTCGGCAAAGAAGCGCTGTGCGATGACGGCAGTGTGAACAAGGATTACCTGCGCGGCATCGTGCAGAATGACCCGGAAGGCCGCGATAAGCTCAATAACCTGATTCACCCGAAACTGGCGCAGATGAGTCTGGATGCCCAGGCGGAGGCCCGCCGCCGTGGGGATGTGCATACCTTCCTGGTGGATATTCCGCTGTATTTCGAAAGCCCGGTGGAGTTCGGGGCCGATATCGTGTGCGTGGTGGCGGTGACGCCGGAGACGCAGATTGAGCGCATGGCCAGCCGGGATGGTTTTGACCGCAGCCAGGCAGAGGCCATGCTGGCCGCGCAGATGCCCACCCAGGCCAAGATTGACCGCGCCGGGCTCGTATTCTGGAATGAGGGCAGCCCCGAGCTGCTGCGCAGCCAGGTGGAGCTTTTCTACAACACCGAACTGGCCGCCGAAGCCAAGGCCATGCATGCGCGCTCGGTAGTTATCAACCTGAACGAACTGCGAGCCCTGCCGCTCAATGAGCTGCAGCGCATTGCCACCACCACCGCCCGCCGCGGCACCGATACCCTGCCCCGCCCGCAGCTGGTGGCCGAGCTGGCGCGCACCTATCTGGCAGAGGGCAACCAGGTGTATGTGAGCGGCGTGCTGGAGTTCGGCAAGGACAACATGGTGTTCCTGCGCGATGCCGCCCGCAGTTTCCGCCCGGGGGAGGATGACCCGCGCCTGCCCCAGGACCTCATCCGCAAGCACGAGCTGCGCCCCGGCAATATGGCGAAGGTGAAGCTGCGCCCCGCCCAGGGCAAGAATGAAAAGAGCCTCATGGCAGGCGAAGTGGTGGAGATTGAGGGCACGCCGGTGGCCGACTATACCCAGCCCAAATCTTTCGACAAGCTCACCCCGCTCATCCCGACCGAGCGTCTGATTCTGGAGAATCCGGATATCAAATCGCCGGCCATGCGTGTGCTCGACCTCATCACCCCGCTGGGCATGGGCCAGCGCGCCCTGGTGGTGGCTCCGCCCCGCGGCGGCAAGACTGTGCTGCTCAAGACCATGGCCAGAAGCCTGCGGGCCAACTATCCGAAAACTGACCTGCTGGTGCTGCTGCTGGATGAACGCCCGGAGGAAGTGACCGATTTTGAGGACACGGTGGATGTGCCGGTGTATGCCTCCACCTTCGATGAACCCTCCCGCCGCCACGCTCAGCTGAGCGACCTGCTGCTGGAGCGCGCCCGCCGCCTGGTGGAGCAAGGGCACGATGTCATCATCATGCTCGACTCCCTCACCCGCCTGGCCCGCGGCTACAATGCCAACCAGAGCGGTGGCCGCACCATGTCCGGCGGCCTGGGCTCCAACGCCCTGGAAAAGCCCCGCAAATTCTTCGGCGCCGCCCGCAAGGTGGAGGAAGGCGGCAGTCTCACCATCATTGCCACCTGCCTCATCGAGACGGAATCCCGTATGGATGAAATCATCTTCGAGGAATTCAAGGGCACTGGCAACATGGAAATCCGACTCGACCGAGAGCTTTCCGAGCGCCGCATCTACCCGGCCATTTCCATTCCGCAGAGCGGCACCCGCAACGATGACCGCCTCTACCACCCGGATGAGCTTCTGCGCGTGCTGCAGGTGCGCCGCCAGCTGGCCACCCTGCCCGGCTGGGAGGGCTTGCAGACCCTGCTCAGGAATATTGAGCACACCCAGAACAACCTGGAGATTCTGCTCAAGGGGCTCACCATCTCCACCAGATGAGGACCTTTCTGCTTCGTCACCCGCTTCTGCGCTTTCTGATGACGGTAGCCAGCTGGCTGGTGGCCGTGCCGTGCGTAGCGGCCACTTGTTTCCTGCTGGCCCAGATTCTGATGACCGTGTGCAGCGAGCGGGTGTATGAAATCAACCCGGCGGAACCCGTCCGCACCGAGCTGAACGGCAAGCTCGTCAAAATACAGGCCGACGAAGTGCGCAGCGGCAGCGGGCCGCTGGAGCTGGAAGCCTTCGGGCTCCGGAAAGAAAATGTCCTGCGCCTGCGCTCTGACTACTCCGATAGCGAGCGCAAAAGCCTATTTTACCTGTCCATAGACGGAGTGCCGGAATTCGACAAGGTGGCTGACCTCATTCTGGTGGGAAACTATGAATTGAAACTGGATTCGAAGCAGGACTCTCCCCTGCTGGACGGGGTACAGGCAATCCCCACCAGCCAGGTCACCCTGCCACCCGCCTTGCAGAAACGACTGAAAGAGACGACCTCCGATCAATTCGTACTCACAGGCGGCACGCACTTGCAATTATCCTATGTTCCATCCCCGGTCCGGGCGAATGAATACCTCTACGGCCGACTGAAGGGGAACAGCATCCATGTTAAGAGCTTTCTCCGCGGGCGGGAATCCTTCCGGAACTTCACGCACGAGAAATCGCTGACCATCATCAGTCTGGAAGAACTGGCACTAGGCTTGCTCTGTGTATTGCCCTGTGCGCTCGTTGCTGCGTGGTTTGCCCTCAGCCACCACAGGCACGCCACCGAGTTCCTGCGCGGGCATGCCGGCCTGCGAATTCTCCTCTGCGCCGTGGGTTGGTTAGCCGCACTGGGTGCCGCCAATCCCGGGTTCTCCCTGCTGCTCATGAGCTTCCTCCTCATAGAGCTACTCCCCATGGCCATCGGCTTTCTGGCATTCAGTCTCGGCAGCCTGTGGCTGAGTGTCAGTCTCACCTGGCCCGGCACCTCATGGGCTGTCTGTCTCCGCCGGACGCTGTATGCTGTCCTCATTCTCATCGGGCTGCATGGTATCCTTTCCCTGTTCGGAAACCTCTGAAGCCGACACAGGCAGCACCCACCGGCGGCATTCCTGCACGCCCACCACTTCCGCACCAGGCGCAGCATCATCAGCTGCTGCGGGCAGCAGGATGACGCCCCCCGCCCGCACATCTGCCGGTTGCACGCGCTGGGCAGGATGCTGCCCGAGAATCGCCACATCCACAGCCTGCTCCGGAGCAGAGGCCAAGGTGGTATAAGCAGCATTTCCCACGTAGAGCACGCGCCCGGCGGGGGATTCCCAGAGCACCAGCGGGTGGTGGCTGGCCGCATTCCGGCGCGGAAACTCAGGAGGAGCAGGCAAAATCGTGAATCGCCCGGCCTGGGTTTCAAACACAAGCCCCTCCGGCGGAAGCTCGTGGGCCTGCATAACCGGCACCTCCGGCCACATGCGCTGCACCACGGCCGCACCGCCGCCGGAACTCACCTGCGGAGACGTCACCAGCAAGGCGCCCGGAGTGTAGCCCGCATGAAACAGGGTGGGCACCGTCTTCATCTCTGCCGTGGTCTCGTTGCCGCAATCAATCAGCAGGCCATGATTGCCCAGCATGGTGAAGCTGCCACCGAAATTGGTACCCTGCACCAGGATGGAATGCAGCGGTGCCGGAGTCTGCGCGGGCAGGTAGGCATACGGCAGCTCACCGAACCAGCTGACCACCGCCAGCAGCAACGCAGCCGATTGCTGCGCCGCCCAGCCGGTAGCGGCCCCCAGCCACGGCACCCCGGCCACGCAGAGATGCAGCAGGCCGCAGAACATGACCACCGGCAGCAGCGGCGTGATGGCGATATTCGTCAGGAAACTGGAGCTGTTGACCGTGTGGAAGAAATACAGCGTAATGGGTACTGATACCAGCCAGGCACTCAGCGACACGATGACAGCCCCGCGTACCCCCAGCTCAAAATTGCTCCAGCGCATTTCCCATGGCGTGCGCAGCGAGAGGGGGATGTAGTCATCCGGCCCGAACCAGGCCTTTTCCTCCAGGCAGAGTTTCAAAGCTATGCAGAGTGCGGCGTACACCCCGAAGGAGAGCAGGAAGCCTGCGTTGTACAACTGGCTGGGGTCTGCCAGCAGAATGAGCAGCGCGGCAAAGCTCCAGGTATTCAGCAGGCTCACCCGCCGCTGCAGCATGAAGCCCAGCAGCAGCACCGCCAGCATCACATACGCCCGGATGGCCGGCACCGCCGCCCCCGTCATGAGCACATACACACCCACCGAAACCAGCACCAGCGGGCGAATGACCACCGGGCGCACGCGCAACAAGCGCAGCAGCAGCCAGAAAATACCAGAAACCAGCCCCACATGCAGGCCGCTCACCGCAAAGGCATGCAGACAGCCGCCGTTGCGGAATCCGGCCATCGTCTTCTCTTCCGCGCCGCTCTTATCCCCCAGCACCAGGGCGCAGAGCACCTGGCGGGCGGCATCGGTCTCCGAGCCCGGCGGCATGAGCCGCCCGGCAAGATGCTCGCGCACGCGGAGCCCCCAGTGCTGCATCGTGCGCAGCGAAAGCTGCTTCCCCAGCTTCTCGCCTTCCATGAAATCAAGCGAGGCGGCAATCCCCTGCCCCCGCATCCACGCCGCAGAATCAAACACACCCGGCACCCCGGCAGGCGGTGTTTCCTTCCACTGGGCCCTCACCTGCACCACATCCCCCGGTTTCCAGGGAGTCTCCCCGCGCAGCACCACGCGCACGCCACACCACCCCGTGCTCAGCACGCAGCCACTGCGCAGCTCGCGCTCCACCGTGCCGCGCAGTTCCACCACCTCCTGCAGCTCTGCCTGTTCGCAGAAGGCAGCGGCTCGCTCCTCCAGCAGGCGGGTATGCAACCCCGCCACCAGCGCACACAAGAGCGAGCACAAGGCAATGCGCCA
>JAFSFD010000067.1 GCA_017435365.1 Akkermansia sp.
AAACCATGATTCAGATATTACTCAAGGGCGGGTTGGGGAACCAGATGTTCGAGTACGCGTACGCCCTCAAAGTGAGCCGGGCACACGGCAACGAAAAGATGTGCATCAATGGTTCCTTTTTGAAATATTCGCCGGATAAGCGAAAAATTGCGCTGGGCAATCTTGCGCTGGCTGATGATACGGAAATTTTACCGATTCTTCCGCACCCGCTAGCCGTCATCCGGACTTTTTCCTTAATTTTCAAGTATTTCAGTGAATTCGGTCTTTCAGCGTTTGTCGGAAGGATTCTTGTATTTTCACAAATGATGGCCACCAATAAAAAATGGTCATTTCTGCAATCATCCGGCTTTGTATCCCTTATCGAAAAGCTGCACACGCGATTAAGCGCCAAGGGCCATACACCATCCGGCAACGAAGCGGACTATACCGGAATTTTTCAAAGGGGTCTATATTATGTACGGGATTACTACCAATCCCCACCGATTGTCCCGAGCACAGCCGCCAATAAATACGTCTGGGGGCTTTTCCAGCATATTTCAACCATTGAAGGCATAGAGGATGAGCTCAGAAAGCGCTTTGCCGTGAAAACAGAAGCTTCTGAAGCGAACAAAAAGATACTGGAAGAAATAAAGTCCTGCAACGGCGTCTGCCTGCACATCCGGCGCGGCGATTATTTATCACAGGCCTTCGTAAATACGCTGTGCGTATGCGATGAAAGCTACTATGTGGAAGCCGTGCAGCAGGCCCATGAGCAGCTCGATAATCCCGTCTTCTTCTGTTTTTCCAATGACCATGAAAGCATTGAATGGATTAAGCAGAATTATCATTTCCCCTCAGTTGATATCCGATATGTGGATTTAGACAATCCGGATTATGAGGAACTCCGCCTGATGACGGCCTGCAAGCACTTCATCATTTCCAACAGCACCTTCAGCTGGTGGGCAGCCGTACTGAGCGATGAGCACCCGCAAAAGAGGGTCTGGGTTCCCAAAACATGGATAAAGGGAAGAAATGTAACACTATACAAAGATTCGTGGACTACTCTGTAACCAGCAATTTTTTCCAGCAAATTCGTTGACAACATGAAAGTCCTGCATATCGTTCACGCGTTCACCGGCGGGGGCATTGAACAATACCTGCTCAATCTGGCGGACAACATCGACAGAAAACAATACGAAATCCAAGTTCTGGGCACATGCGAACGAGATGTTTTTGACCGCGCCGGCGAGTTAGAAAAGCGCAACATCCCATTTCACCGCCTGAAAGCAGGAAGTCTTTTCCAACGAATCCGCGAGTGGCAGCAATTACTGCTGAAAGAAGAGTACGACATCGTGCATATCCAGGGCATGCCCAACACCGGCGTCATCTGGCTTACCAGTGGCAAACTGGCTCGCCCCGGAACCCGATTCATCGTCCATTCCCACATGGGAATCAGAAAAGGCATCGGCAGCAGCCTGATACGCCGGATAGCATACAGGATTTGCTACCAGACAACCAACTTTTTGTACCGGACCCTGGCCGATGTACGCGCCGGCTGCTCCCACGATGCCATGCAGTTCCACTATGGAAAGAGCATCGGCACAAAAGGCATGTTGCTCAACAACGGCATCAATCTGCAACGATTCAGGAATCCCCGCTGCCCACAGCTCTGCACCCGCGACATCATCATCGTGGCTCGCCTCGCCTACCAGAAAAATCCCTTCTTTGTGCTTGATATCATCAACCACCTGGTTGCCCGGCACCCGGGCTGGAAACTCACCTGGGTAGGCGCCGGCCATCTGGAACCGGATGTAAAAGCAAAAATCATCGAACTCAACCTGGAGCAGAACATCATTATGCTCGGCGCTCGAAAAGATATCCCGGAACAACTCTGGCAACATTCTCTTTTCCTGCTCCCCTCCATACACGAAGCCCTGCCTATTTCTCTCATCGAAGCCCAGGCGGCCGGGTGTCTCTGTCTTGCAGCAGATTGCGTACCCGAAGCCGCAAATTGCGGCGCCCTGCACCGCCTTTCTCTGAGCCTGGGCGCAGAGGCCTGGGCGGACTACATTGAGCAACTGCACCATGAGCAGAAGCAGTACCCCCTTGACGAAGAAAAGCTCAACGCATACGACATCCGCACCACCACGGCCCAGGTCGCGGCGTTGTACGAACAGCTCGTCTCAACGAAACAGAAGGGCAAGTAGCCCCACAGATTCAGCAGAATTTTAATTGACCGGAACTGTCTCAACACAGTCTTGCCAAAGCGCATTCCGTGCGCTATAATGCGCAGGAGTATGAATGCAACGATTCTTGATGCACTGAAGCAGGCAGTGGCCGAAGGCAAGCTGCTGGAATCCTCCCTGGAGAACATTGAGCTGCTGACCGGCGGCACGCAGGACCCGGTGGTTCCCGCGGCCATTGAGCAGCTGGTGGCTGCCGGAGAATGGGCCGAGCTCAACAACCGGTTCTACAAGACCCTGGCGTTCGGCACGGGTGGCCTGCGTGGCCGCACCATCGGCACCGTAGTGACCGCAGCCGAACAGGGCAAAGGCGGCGTGAACGGCCGCCCCGAGTTCCCCTGCGTGGGCACCGCCAGCATGAACTATTTCAACGTGGGCCGCGCCATGCGCGGGCTCATTACTTATGTGCGCCGCTTCGTGGAAGCCGAGGGCACGGGCCGCAAGCCGGTCATCGTGGTCGGGCACGATACACGCCACTTCTCCCGCGATTTTGCCGAGTTCTGCGCCAGGATTGCCACTGACCTGGGCTGCGACTGCGCCTTGTTCGATGGCCCCTGCTCCACCCCGGAGGTTTCCTTCGCCATCCGCGAGCTGAATGCCGACACCGGCGTGGTGCTCACCGCCTCCCACAACCCCAGCCACGACAACGGCTTCAAGGCCTACTTCAACGATGGCGCCCAGCTCATCGCCCCGCACGATAAGGCGGTGATTGCCGAGGTGAACGCCCTGACCACCGATGCATACGAGCCGCTGCCCGCCGACCAGCAGGGCACCCTGCGCATCCTGGGGCCGGAGTTCGATGCCATCTATATCGAGAAGCTCAAGGGCATCGTGTTGCGCCCGGATGTGTTCGCCAAGGCCTCGGCCAAGGTGGTATACACCAACCTGCACGGCACCGGCGGCCGCTGCATCGTGCCTATCCTCAAGCAGGTGGGCTGCAATGTGAGCACCGTGGCCGAGCAGGACACGCTGGATGGCCGATTCCCCACCGTGGCCAGCCCGAACCCGGAGAACGCCCCCGCGCTGGATATGGCCATCGCCCAGGCAGATGCCGAGCAGGCCGACCTGGTCATCGCGACCGACCCGGACAGCGACCGCATGGGCATTGCCGTGCGCGACACCGCCAGCGGCAAGATGCAGCTGCTCACCGGCAACCAGATCGGCTCCCTGCTGGCATGGTACCGCTGCATGAGCGCCATTGAGCTGGGTATCATCGCCCCGCAGAACATCGACCACGCCGTGATGGTCAAGACCTTCGTGACCAGCCCGCTGCAGGATGCCATCGCCTCCTCCTTCGGCATTGCCACCGTGAACGTGCTCACCGGCTTCAAGTACATTGCCGCCAAGCTCGGCAAGTATGAGCAGGCCATCCCCGCCGGGCTGCGCCAGGGCTACCGCGCCATGACCGAGGAGCAGACCCGCGCCCTGCGCCTGGAGCACAGCAAGTACTTCATCTTCGGCGGCGAAGAAAGCTACGGCTACCTGGCCCAGGACTTCGTGCGCGACAAGGACGCCAACGCCGCCGCCCTCTGCCTGGCTGAGATGAACGCCTACCTCGCCTCCAAGGGCATCGGCCTGCTGGAGTGCCTGAACAACATCTACACCGAAATGGGCTACTACAAGGAGCTCGGCAAGAGCCTGGTTATGGAAGGTGCCGACGGCGCCGCCAAAATTGCCGCCCTGACCAAGAGCTACATCGACACCCCGCCCACCGAGATGGACGGCACCGCCGTGGCCGGTCTGCGCGATTTCTCCGCCGGCACCATGGTGGATGCCGAGGGCGACCCCGTGCCCGCCGAAAAGATGCTCTTCATCGACCTGGTGGACGGCCGCAGCTTCGCCGTGCGCCCCAGCGGCACCGAGCCCAAGATCAAGTACTACCTCTTTGCCCACAGCGCCCCCGGCGCCGAGCTCATCGAAGCCAAGGCCAAAGTGGAGTGCAGCATCAATTCCCTCTGGGCCGCCGTAGAGGCCGATGCCTACGCCCGCATGGCCTGAGCATCCGCATACCCCCCCTATCCCCCGCCCCGCAGCTCCCCGCTGCGGGGCGTTTTTATGGCCGCATGGCAGCTCATATCGAAGTACACATTTCCGCAAAACTCCTCAAGAAAATGTGCCAAATTTTCGAAAAAGTCGTCAAGAAAATGTGGTAAAAAACAGCAAAAGTCCTCAAGAAAATGTGAATTACCCTTGATTATCAATACAAATATGCTACAAACCTGGCTCATGCAGGAATTCGGCAAGAGGCAGTTCAAAAAGGTAGCGTACATCCGCTTTGATTTATTGCTCCGGCAATTAAAGAATATTGCTTGGACTCAACGATAAATTGGAATTGGGCGAGCCGAAGGCGAGCGGAAAATCAGCCCCGGCAGGGGCGTAAGAACACTAGCCGGGGGTAAGAGCGCGTCAGCGCTCGCAGCCCCCGGTAAATTGAAAAAAATATCGGAGCCCCGGAGGGGTGACAGAAAGCGATGCAATACGCTGATGCTGTGCTTTCTGTCACCCCTCCGGGGCTCCATTTTATTTTATCGCATTCCGGGGGCTGCGCCCGCTTTGCGGGCTTACCCCCGGCTAGTGTTCTTTCACCCACTTCGTGGGCTCAAAATTCCTCGGGCTTTCAGCCCGACAAATTCCAATTTGTTACCCCTCCAATGCGTATAACACATCAATCTTTAATTGCCGCGTCAATAATCAACCTGCCACTCTACGCGGTGAGCCGGATAATGAAACTACAAAAGGCCTGACCAAGAGCAACATCGACACCCCGCCCACCGAAATGGACGACACCGCACTGGAAATAGATGCCCAGGCCCGCATGGCCTGAGGCTCCGCATACCCCCCCTATCCCCCGCCCCGCAGCACCCCGCTGCGGGGCGTTTTTATCCCCTCTCCGAATCGCCCATCCAGAAAACGAGAATTACGCTTGATTATCAATGCAAACATGCTACAATCCCTGAACTGATAGAGCGACAGATGAGCATCTTACACCACATTCATGGCCTTGGGTTGGCCGTACTTTGCGCTGCGGGGCTTGGTTCGTGTACCCATACCTTCTCGTTTGAGCAGGCTTTCCGGGTGCAGGACGCTGCGGGAAAACCTGTTACGGATGCCGATATCTATCTGTTCAGTGAGCCTATGTATCCCATTCCCTTCCCCTGGATGAACGATGCCTGGGAATGCACACTGAACATGCAGAATCAATTTCACAGTAGTCCGGATGCGAGCGGCAAGATCCACGTGAGCATCCCCCGGCACCGCACATTCTACGAGCAGAGCGACTTCTTCATCCTCATCTGCAAGCCTGGATACTGCCACACCATCGTGCCCATCACCCATCTCAGGCAGAACCAGAACATCACCATTCTCCAGAATACAAGAATAGAAGCTCCGCAAGACCTGCCACCGGGCAGCATGCTTGATTTCAGCTCAGATTTCAATCATCTGCAAATCCCGATTGCTTACAACAGTTCCCCTCACGCCGAACCCAACAATATTGTACTGTATTATCGGCCCCTGCCCAAGAAAATGACAATTCCGGAAGCTGGCAAATATGGCAACATTCCAAGAAACCTGTAACCCATGCAAAAGCTTTCATTCAAACTACAGGCACTCCTGCTCCTCGCCAGCATGCTCCTGCTGAATTCCTGCATGGTCAATCATGCGCGCATCTACGAGCATGCCATTGAGTATGAGGCGGTCAAAGTAGAAAATCCCCACACCTGCTACCGGCACGCCGGCAAGCTCTACCTCTGCGGCAGGCAGGCCAAAGCGCACGACACCCGAAACTCCGGCCATATGGGTTTCAAAGAAGCCATTGTGGGGCCCTCCCGCTGGGAAACCACCATGGTACCCGGCACAGAATCACAACCAGTATTCCGCGAAGTGGAAATCGACGGAAAAGAAATCGTTTTCAAGTCAGACTCCACCTGGCAGACAGGGAGCATCCCCCGGACCTCGCCCCGCACCGTCAAATACGCCCCCAGCCGCATCAGACACTTCCGCGAGTTAGACTACACCAGGGATTATATGCTCTGGCACGACCCGGAATCCCGCCATATGACCTGGCGCGGGCTCTATGCTGTGCCTGCATCTGTTGCCGTGTTTGCCATCGAGTGCCCGTACAACATCATTTCAAGCGTCTTCTATCTGTTTATGGGCACATTTGTCGGATTGTGATTCCGCAGCACCGGGAAAGCGGGCTTCCGCGCATCGCTTTGACGCTTTTCTGTCACACGTGTCCCAAAGTTTGAGTACTAATCTCGATAAATGGGAATATGCAGAAGTACGAGGTACGAAGTGGGAAGTGCGAAGTATAAAGTCAGGCAGGCTGGCGCCTGCAGGTGTTTTCTATTGATAACAAATGGCGAGCCGCATGGCTCGCGGAACTTTCACTTCGTACCTCCCACCTCG
>JAFSFD010000019.1 GCA_017435365.1 Akkermansia sp.
CAAAAGAGATCGTCAGCGGCCTGGATTCGACAAGCCGCTGAGACGCAAGCGCAAACTTGCTGCTTGGAATACGGCAGAATTGGAACGTATCCTCTTTGGCTTACCGGGCGAAAATAATTAAATCCAGCGCTTTACTCCTTTGTAGCCCTTTTGTCATATTCCTAATGCGTCTGCCCTGGTCTAATCAGCGGAGCATAGAGATATCAATCTCGTAATGCAAGGGAGCATCATTCTCGCGCACAAGAAACATGGCCATGTAGACAGGAGCGTAGGTAATTTTACCGATGCGGCGCACATTTTCATTGCAGAGAACAAGAGCCTCCGGCAAGGTATAGTCCGGGCAATCCAGAATATTGGCAAGAGCGCGGTGCAGCGTGTAGTCCTTGCCGGATTTCACCTCGATAGGTAAAACATGCGAACGCAATTCGATGACAAAATCCAGTTCACCACGCTTTTTGTTGTTGTAATAATAGGGCTGTATTCCATGAGCAGACAACTCCTGAGCCACCGCATTTTCATACACCGAACCAAAGTTGATGTTCTTATCCCCGGTAAGTACTCGCAGTTGAATCCCATCTGCATACTGGCATGCCAGCAGACCGACATCATTCTGAAACAACTTAAACAAATTGCGCGACCTCGCCAGAAGCAGCGGCACCTTAGGCTCTTCCACATTGTATACAGGCAATGCTACACCCGCGTTTTTCAACCAGAGGAAACCATCTTCGTACCTCTCAAACTTGGCATTTTTGTTCAGACTCTTCAGGATGAAACGTTTATTGGCCGCATTCAACTCCGGTGGGATGAGGTCAAAAATCTCGCTGATATTCAGCTTATGCCCCGGGGCATATTGAGCAATATCTCGCTTGTAAAGGTGAATAATATCCTGCTGAATCTCCACAACCTGCCTCATATCATGAGTGGATATATATTGACTGACAACAGCCGGCATACCTCCAACGACGAGATACAGGCGGAACAGCTCCATCATTTTGCTGTGCACAAACTCATCTACCGGAGTTCGAGTTTCCCACGAGTGCCGGATGCCGGCGATGACTTGTTCGCTGATCCCCAGAGCCGTTACGAATTCTTCGAAATCGAGGGGATACAACTCTCTCACCCCCATGTAACCCACTGGTTCTGAGCGCAGGTCTCGCAATTCCACCCCAAGCAGAGAGCCACTCAGAATGTAGCGGTACGAGCCGTCCTCCACGAGAAATTTGATGGCTGTCACTATTTCCGGGCAAAGCTGAACCTCATCGAAAAAGATAAGAGTCTGCCCTTTCACCAATCTAACCCCGCGCATAATGGACAAGCGCTCCAGAATCGACCGACTGTCTTTTGCCGTACGGAAAACTTGTATTGCCTCCGGGTTCTCTACAAAATTAATCTCTACAAAGCTCTCGAAGTTTTTCCCGAACTCCCTTATGGAAAACGATTTTCCAACCTGCCGGGCCCCGGTCACGAGCAAAGCCTTATCCGTAGTCGCAAAATAATGTTCCAGATAACTGTCTATCTTACGTTTAAGCATAGAACACCTTTCATTTCGCGCTCATTCTACCCCAATCCTGCCGCTTTTCCAAGAAAAAAAACGCTCAATTCTGCCATTTTTCCAAGATTATAACACCACATTTTTGCCACTTTTCCAAAATTTCATTTCACAGCCTCGGCATAGCCCTCCCCATTGAGCACACTCGCGGCACGAGACATTGCTCACGTGCCCGGGTAAATATCTGAGTCTGACGCTGACTTACCACTCAAATACACTTCACGGCTAACGGATATGCTTGACATGCAAGTGGCAAAAGCGTAAGATTTGGCGCACCTTTATTTTTCCGCACCGTGAGCAATAACAAACAAGAACTCTGGACCTCCAATCTCGGAGCCGTGCTGGCCGTGGCCGGCAGCGCTATAGGCTTCGGCAATTTCCTTCGCTTCCCCGGGCTGGCCGCCCAATATGGCGGCGGCGCCTTCATGATTGCGTATTTCGTGGCCTTCCTGCTGCTGGGCATCCCGCTGAGCTGGGTGGAATGGGCCATCGGCCGCAAGGGCGGCAGCCTCGGCGCGCATTCATCCGCCTCGGCTTTCTTCGTCCTTTCCCGCAGCAGCAAGTGGAAATATGTGGGCCTCGCCGGCGTGCTGACCCCGCTGGCCATCACCATGTACTACATGACCCTGGAAGGCTGGACCCTGGGTTACGCCTGGCACACCGCCATGGGCGACCTGAATTTCTCCACCAGTGAGGAATACGGCAATTTCTTCAGCAATTTCGTGGGACTCAACGGCAACGGCAGCGTGTTCAGCGGCGACAGTAGCATGCTCGTCTTCTTTGCCATTGCCGTATTCAGCAGTTTCTGGCTCATCTACCGCGGTGTGAACAAGGGTATCGAATGGTTCTGCAAATGGAGTATGCCCGTGCTGGTCATCATCGGTGTGGTCATTCTGGTGCGCGTGCTCACCATGGGTACTCCTGACCCCACACACCCCGAACGCAACGTGAACGAAGGCCTGGGCTACATGTGGAACCCGAACAAAATCATGCTCGTGGCCGGCGAAAAAGAAGTGGACATGGTGCCTGCCTATGCCACCCCGGAGGAAAAAGCAGCCCAGATTGAGCGACTGACTAAACAGTACCCCGACCAGGAAATCAAGGAGAAGCCCATCACTCTGACTCAGGGGCTCATGAACCCGGACCTGTGGATTACCGCAGCCGGCCAGGTATTCTACTCCGTATCCATCGGCTTCGGTATTGTTTGCTCCTATGCAAGTTACGTAGAGCGCCGCAAGGACATCGCCCTTTCCTCACTCACCGCCAATGCGGCCAACGAAGTGGCCGAAGTGGGTCTGGCAGGCATGATGATTATCCCCGCAGCCGTAGCCTTACTCGGCGTGGTGGCAGCTGCCGGCACCAGCACGTTCGGGCTTGGTTTCAATGTACTGCCGCAGGTATTTGCCAGCATGCCCGGCGGCCAGATTTTCGGCAGCTTGTTCTTCGGGCTGCTTTCCATCGCCGCCATCACCAGCGCTATCTCAATTCTGCAGCCCGCGGTTGCCTTCATTGAGGAGTTCTGGCAGCTGCGCCGCATTCAGAGTGTAACCATCATCGCCCTGCTCCTCACCGTGGGTTCGCTCATTGTGGTATGGTTCACGGGCGACGGACTCATCGCCCTCGACACGCTTGACTTCTGGCTGGGCACCATGAGCCTGTACATCAGCTCCGCTTCCTTCCTCATCGTCTTCCGCTTTGTGTGGGGCACCAATAAGGGGCTGGCTGAATTGCGCCGCGGAGCCCGCATGCCCATTCCCCGCTTTGTCGGCTTCGTTATCAACTGGATAACGCCCGGCATCATGCTCTTCATCTTCGTAGCCTGGCTGTATCAGAACCTCTTTGTGAAGCAGAGCTACCACATCACCAACCTTCTGGAAGGCAAGATCGGAGCCATCATTCCCCTGCTGTGGGTAGGTATTGTGCTGCTGTTCTTCATCTTCGTGGCACACACCTCCACACGCTTCAGCTACCACAAAAAGGACGAAAAGTAATATCCTGTTACCATCCTGATTATGCCTGCAGATAAAACAGACCATTGGAAAACCAATCTCGGCGTTATGCTCGCGGTAGCCGGCAGCGCCATCGGCTTCGGCAATTTCCTGCGCTTCCCCGGCCTGGCTGCCCAGTATGGCGGCGGAGCCTTCATGGTGGCCTACTTCTGCTGCTTCCTGCTGCTGGGGCTCCCCCTCTGCTGGGTGGAGTGGAGCATCGGCCGCGGCGGCGGTGTGCTCGGCGGCCACAGCCCGGCCTCCGTCTTCCAGCTCCTTTCCCGCAAGCCTCTCTGGAAATACCTGGGCATCTTCGGCATCCTCGCCGGCCTGAGCATCAATGTGTACTATGTTTACATGGAAGGCTGGACCATCGGCTATGCCTGGAACACTGCCATGGGCAACCTCAATTTAGACACCCCGCAAGCCTATGGCGACTACTTCTCCAACTTCGTGGGCATGGGTGCGGACGGCCACTTCTTCAGTGGTCAGACCAGTGCGCCCATCTTCTTCCTGCTGGCGCTGGTGGCCAACTTCTGGCTGATATACCGTGGCGTGAGCAAAGGCATCGAGTGGTTCTGCAAATGGAGCATGCCCCTGCTCTTCATCGTGGCCATAGTGCTGCTGGTGCGCGTACTCACCATGGGCACCCCGGATCCCGCCCACCCCGAGCGCAGTGTGAACGAAGGCCTGGGCTACATGTGGAACCCGGAAAAAGTGATGCTGGTGGATACCACCAGCGGCAAATCCATCGGCATGGTGCCGGCCGGCGCCACCGGGGAAGAGAAAGCCTCCCTGGTCGCCCGCCTGCAGAGCGGATACCCGCAGGCCACCATCGGAGAAAAGAAAATGAGCTTCTGGCAGAGCCTGTTCAACCCGGAAATGTGGCTGCGCGCCGCCGGGCAGGTCTTCTTCTCGCTCTCTGTGGGTTCCGGCTCCATCTGCTGCTACGCCAGCTATGTGCGCCGCCGCAAGGATATCGCCCTGAGCGCGCTGAGCGCCGGCGCCGCCAACTCCGTGACAGAGGTAGGTCTGGCCGGTCTCACCATCGTGCCGGCCGCCCTGGCGCTGCTGGGCGTAGCCGCAGCTGCCACGGTGGGCACTTTCGGTCTGGGCTTCAATGTGTTGCCGCAGGTATTTGCGGCCATGCCTGGCGGTCAGTTCTTCGGTGTACTGTTCTTCGTGCTGCTCTTCATCGGGGCTGTGACCAGCGCCCTTTCGCAGGTGCAGCCGGCAGTATCCTTCGTGGAGGAATACTGGAACCTGCGCCGCGGCCAGAGCATCTCTCTGGTGGCGGGTCTGCTGCTGGTGGGTGCCGTCATCATCATCTGGTATACCAAGGACATGCTCGCGCTGGACAGCATCGACTTCTGGGTGGGCAGCCTCATTCTCTACGTGACCACCGGTCTGAACCTCATCTTCTTCAACCAGGTGTGGGGCACGCAGAACGGCATGAAGGAACTGGCCGATGGCTCCGCCATGCGCATTCCCGCCTGCGCGGCCTTCATCATCCGCTGGATTACCCCGGTCATCATGCTCACCATTTTTGTGGCCTGGCTCTACCAGGAGCTCTTCATCACCCGCAGCCCGTATGTGGCCAACATCGTGGAAGGCCGCATCGGCGCCATCCTGCCGCTGGTCTGGGCAGTGGGCATCACCGTGTTCTTCTGCATCGTGGCGGCCACCTCGCGCCGCTTCAACAAATAATCATTCACCAACGTCACAACCTACCGTGAGTACCAACAAGAAAACAGAGAACTGGAACACCAACCTGGGCGTAGTACTGGCTGTGGCCGGCAGCGCCATCGGGTTCGGTAATTTCCTGCGCTTCCCCGGTCTGGCAGCCCAGTACGGCGGCGGCGCCTTCATGATTGCCTACTTCACCGCCTTCCTGCTGCTGGGCATCCCCCTGAGCTGGGTGGAATGGGCCATCGGCCGCAAGGGCGGCACACTGGGCGGCCACTCCACCGCCAGCATCTTCTACCTCATCGGCGGCAAAGCCCGCTGGAAATACCTCGGCGTGGCCGGCGTGGTCTCCACCATCGGCATTGCCATGTACTACATCCCGCTGGAAAGCTGGACCATCGGCTATGCCTGGCACACCGCCATGGGCGACCTGAACCTGAACACCGCCGATGAGTACGGCAACTTCTTCGCCAACTACGTGGGTCTCACCGGCGATGGTTCCCTGTTCTTCGGCGGCGGCAGCCAGCTGGTGTTCTTTGCCCTGGCCATCCTGGCCAATATGTATGTGATTTTCCGAGGCATCGGCAAGGGCATCGAGTGGTTCTGCAAGTGGAGCATGCCGGTGCTGCTCATCACCGCCTTCATCATCCTGGCTCGTGTGCTCACCCTGGGCACCCCGGATGCCACCCACCCCGAGCGCAGCGTGAGCCAGGGTCTGGGCTACATGTGGAACCCCACCAAGACCATGCTCGTGGTCGATGGCAAAGAGGTTGAAATGGTGCCCGCCCATGCCACCGCGGAGGAAAAGACCGCCCTCGTACAGCAGATTCAGACCGCCAACCCCGGCAAGGAAGTCACCGAGAAGCACATCTCCCTCACCCAGGGGCTGCTGAACCCGGAAATGTGGCTCACCGCCGCCGGGCAGGTCTTCTTCTCGCTTTCCATCGGCTTCGGCACCGTGTGTTCGTACGCCAGCTATGTGCGCCGCCGCAAGGATATTGCGCTGAGTTCCCTCACCGCCAATGCCGCCAATGAGGCCATTGAGGTAGGCGTGGCCGGCATGATGATTATCCCCGCCGCCGTGGCCCTGCTCGGCGTGGTGGCAGCCGCCGGCTGCGGCACCTTCGGGCTGGGCTTCAACGTGCTGCCGCAGGTGTTCCACTGCATGCCGGGTGGCCAGTTCTTCGGCACCCTGTTCTTCGTGCTGCTCTTCATCGGCGCCATCACCAGTGCCATCTCCATGCTGCAGCCCTCCGTGGCCTTCCTGGAGGAATTCTGGAACCTGCGCCGCGTGCAGAGCGTGGCCCTGGTGGCCTTCCTCGTGACTGTGGGCACCCTCATGGTCGGCTGGTTCACTGAGGGCCTCATGGCGCTGGACACCATGGACTTCTGGTTCGGCACCATGTTCCTCTACCTCACTTCCTGCCTCTTCTTCACCATCTTCAACGTGGTGTGGGGCACGAAGAACGGCGTGGAGGAGCTCAAAATCGGTGCCACCATTCCCCTGCCCCCGGGTCTGGGCTTCATCATCCGCTGGGTCACCCCGGGCATCCTGCTCACCATCTTTGCCTCCTGGCTCTACCAGAACATCTTTGTGAAGCAGAGCAGCCAGGTGATGAACCTCATCAATGGCGAACCCGGAGCCGTCATTCCCGTGGCCTGGGTGGTGCTTGTCACCATCTTCTTCTGCTTCGTCATCTTCACCTCCCCCAATTTCCACAAACACACCAACCCCGACGACTTTAACAATTAACCCCACATCCTCACCATTATGACTATCGCAGGTATCATCACCATGTTGCTTTCCATCGGCATTGTCTGGTCTCTTTTCATCGCGTGCTGTGTGCGCCTTGTCAAGAGCGATAAAGCCGACGAGCAGAAAGACTAAACACCCGTATTAACACCGTGAAGAAGCATAGTTCCCGACTTCTGCTGACCGCAGCCCTGCTCTGCAGCGGTCTCGTGTGCAGCTCATGCTCCACCAACAAGCTGGTGTACCCCGGCAGCCGCATGGAGCTGCCGGATGCCGCCTGCGGCTACCCGGAGCAGGCCATCGCCCTGCAGGCGGAGGACGGCACCCAGCTGCGCGGCTGGTTCTTCAACCGCGGGGCAAATACCCCGCTGGTGGCCATGTACGGCGGCAACGGCATGAATGTGGGCAGCTTTGCCCACATTGCCGCGGCTGATCCCACCCGTTCGTACCTTCTCATGAACTACCGAGGCTACGGTGGCAGCGCCGGTGAGCCCTCGGAAGAGAAGATTATGGCCGATGCGCGCTACGCCATCCGCTACGCCCGCACCCTCATGGGCAACCCGGGAGCCCAGCTCTACCTGGCCGGCTACAGTCTGGGCAGCGGCGTGGCCACCCAGCTGGCCGCCACGGAAAACCCGGCAGGGCTGGTGCTCATCTGCCCCTTCGACTCCATGACCAGCGTGGCCTGCAATATCGTACCCTTCTTCCCGCGACTCCTGCCGCTGGATAAGTGGCAGAGCACGAAATACGCCCCGCGCGTGACCTGTCCGGTCACCATCATGCGCGCGGATTACGACGACGTGGTACCCGCCAACAGCACGGAAAAACTCATCCGCGCTTTCCGCACGCCGCCCGCCATCCGCCACTACCCCGCCAATCACAACAACGTGTTCACCACCACCGGCTTCACCCAGGACCTCCTGCAAGCCATGCCGGTGACCGACCAGAGCCGCTTCGATTTCTAAAAAGCCCCGTTTCCCGAAACAAGCAAGCCCGCTGAAAAGCGGGCTGTTTTTTGCGCTTGTGCTGGCAGTGGAAATATAGTAAAAGAATGCTCAAATGACCACAACCCAACGACTGCTTGCCCTTCTTCTGGCATTTTTCCTCCTCTTTGCCCAACCGGCGCCTGCTTTCTGGGACGACATCCTGTTTGACAATTCCGCATCTCACGCCGTGCCGACCGATTCAGCCGCAGGGAAGGCAGATTCCCCTGCACCAGACATCGAATCCATTATAGACGATGGCATCGAGCTTATTACGCGAATCTTTGACGACTGCGTGGAGCTTATTATACAGTTCTTTGATGCCCCCATGGAGTTTTTGACCCGGCTTATTGGTACTCTGTGTGACATATTCCACTACATCGCGACCAGCATAGGAGATGCAGGGTACATCATCCAGCCGCCGCGCGCCATCCTGCTTTTTGTGGCCGATGACCTGGGCTACAACGACACCGCCACCTATGGCAGCGGGGTTCCCTGCCCCCATGTGCAGAAGCTGGCCGATCAAGGACTGCTCTTCACCGATGCCCACAGCACCAACTCCGTGTGCACGCCCTCGCGCTACTCCCTGCTCACCGGTCAATATGCCTGGCGGCAGAAGGGCACCGGCATCCTGCCGGGAGATGCCGCCCTCATCCTGCCCACGCGCGATAAAGCCGCCACGCTGGGCACCCTTATGCAGCAGGCGGGCTACCGCACGGCAGCCATCGGCAAGTGGCACCTGGGCCTGGGCAGCGGCAATGTTGACTGGAACCGGCCCATCTCCCCCGCTCCGGCAGATGTGGGCTTTGACTACTCCTTCATCATGGCCGCCACAGGCGACCGCGTACCCTGCGTGTATGTGGAGGATGGCAAGGTGCGCAACCTCGACCCGCAGGACCCCATCCATGTGAACTACAAGGGGAAGGCCTACCCGGGCGAGAAGACCGCCTCCACCCACCCCGAACTGCTCAAACCCTGGGGCCGCCCCAGCAACAAGCAGCATGCCGATACTATCATCGATGGTATCTCCCGCATCGGGCACATGTGCGGCGGTACCGCCGCCCTCTGGAAAGACCAGGACATAGCGGATGATATCACCGCCGCTGCGGAGCGCTTCATCACCGGCTGTGCGGGCAAGCCCCTGTTCCTCTACTTCTGCACCAACGATATCCACGTGCCGCGTGACCCGCACGCCCGCTTCCGTGGCAAGAGCGGGCTCGGCATCCGCGGCGATGTGACCCTGCAGATGGATGACTCCCTGGGCCGCCTCATGACCGCCCTGCAACAGGCTGGCTACAAACCGGAGGAAACCCTCATCATCTTCACCAGTGATAACGGCCCGGTCATCTCCGATGGCTACGAGGACGGCGCCCGAGTAGACTGCGCCGGGCACCATCCCGCCCACCCCTGGAGCGGGGGTAAGTACACCCTGCTGGAGGGCGGCACCCGCGTGCCCTTCATCGTGTCCTGGCCCGGCACCATCAAGCCCGGCACCAACCCCGCCCTCATGTGCCAGATGGATATCGGCCGCACGCTAGCCTGCCTCTGCGGCATCCATGTTCCCGCAGGCTCCATGCGCGACAGCGAGAACCACCTCCCTGCCCTGCTGGGGCTCACCCGGACCGCCCGCACCGAGCTCGTCACCCAGGCCTTCGAAGCCCCGCGCTATGCCCTGCGCAGCGGCCAGTGGAAATACATTCCCGCCTACCGCCGCCAGCCGGAGGGGCTCTACAATCTTGCCACCGACCCGGTGGAGAAGCACAATCTGGCTCCCACCCAGCCCGATAAGGCAGCAGAACTCCACACCAGGCTGCAGGAACTCACCAAGGACTCCGCCCACTGATTGCGCCCATGCCCCGGAATCTCTACGTCTGCTTCACCTGTCTGCGCGACTCTGCCCTGCTGCCCATCCATTACGCGGCCTTGCAGCGCGCGGTGCCGGGAGCCCCCGTCTACTATGTGTACGACACGCATGAAGCAGGCGGGGCCACTGTGCCCGCCGGGGCATTCAAAGTCCGGGCGGACTTTCCCCGCAACGGCAACCTGCTGGGGCTGGAATGCCACCTGGGCATGCTCAGAACCATGCAGTTCCTCGCCAGGCGCCATCCGCAAGCCAATGTGGTCAAGATAGATTCCGACGTTTTCCTGCTGAGTGATTACTTCCTCAGCACCCTGGGTGCAGAGCATGACATGGTCGGTGTGGCCCCGGCAAAATCATACTATTGCAAAGGGACCTGCTACGGCATGACCCCCGGCATCATTGACAAGGTCATCCACTACCTGTCAGACGGCTACCAGGACCGCAGCAACCGCCTGGAAGACAGCGTCATCTCCATGGTCGCCGCCATTGTTTCCGAGGCCAACAAGGTCAGAATCCACAACGCGGCCAATGCCGATGAAAGTGAAATCCTCTACACCATCTTCCACAAAGCTTTCCTCGAATTCCCCGATGCGCTCCACAATGTGCGCGGATTCCTGGACTGCGGAGACCCGCTTTTCACCGGCGATTACCCGGACGCCACCGCCGCGAAGGTAAAAGCCATGCAGTTTGTGCTGCAGCACCTCCGGGAAAAGTGAGCCGGGAACCGCTTCGCACCCGGCAGCAGCCCCCATTATCGGGCCGTTTTGCGCTTATCGGAAGCCCCGATTATTGATGCGGCAATTAACGATTGATGAGTTCCACGCATTTAACAAATTGGAATTTGTGGGGGACCATTGTCGGAGCACGGGACTTCAGTCCCGATTGGAAGCACCGTGATTTCGGGACTGAAGTCCCGTGCCCCGATGGCTACAAACATCAATTTGACGTTCCGTCAAAGCAATATTATTTGAATAAAAAACAGCGGCAGCCCGGTAAGGAACTGCCGCTGTCTGAAAGTTTAACGTACACCTTACACCTCGAACAGGTGGGTGACGGAGGCATTGTGGTGGATGTTGGCGATTGCCTGGGCGAAAAGCGGGGCAATGCTCACAGTATCCACACGGTCACCGTAGGCCATGGGCACGGAGTCGGAGGTGAGGAGGCACTCGATGGAGCTGTTGGCCAGGCGCTCGCGGGCGGTATCGGTCAGCACGCCGTGGGACACACCGGCAAAGATGCGGGCAGCCCCGTGCTCCTTCAGAATCTTGGCAGCAGCGCAGAGGGTGCCGCCGGATTCGGTCATATCGTCCACCATGAGCACGTCCTTGCCCTTCACATCGCCGATAACGGCGTGGGCATCCACCTCTGTGGCGGAGATGCGCTGCTTGGCCACGATGGCAAGCTCCGTGCCGAGGATGTTGGCGTAGCTCTTGGCGTTCTTCACACCGCCGATATCGGGGGAAACGACCACGAGGTTGTTCATATCCTTCACGTAGTTTGCCTTCAGGTGCTTGATGAGCACGGGCACGCTGTGGAGGTGGTCCACCGGGATTTCGAAGAAGCCCTGAATCTGGGCAGCGTGCAGGTCCATGGTAAGCACGCGGTTCACCCCGGCAGCAGTGAGGAGGTTGGCCACCAGCTTGGAGGTGATGGGCACTCTGGGCTTGTCCTTGCGGTCCTGGCGGGCATAGCCGTAGAAGGGCATCACGGCGGTGATGCGGCTGGCACTGGCGCGGCGCACAGCATCCACCATCACCAGCAGTTCCATGAGGTTGTGGTTCGTGGGCGGGCAGGTCGGCTGGATGATGAAGGCATCTGCACCACGGATGGACTCTTTAATCTGAACGAAGCTTTCGCCGTCCGGGAAAGTATTGACAGTTGCATCGCACAGGGGAAGACCCATGACCTTGGCAATGTCCTTAGCTAACTGGGGATGAGCGGTACCGCTGATGATTTTCATGTATGACAATGAGGTGTGTGAGCGACTATTCTTGACATTTTCGCAAAAATTGCAATACTAAATGCACATTTAACTGCATTTTTTTTCATATTGAGCACTCAAGAGCCCCCAAATTCGCTGATAAAAGCCCTTTCGCCGCTGAACTGGGTCGGTTTTATCATCTATCTGCTCCTGGTCATCTGGATAGTCGGGCTGTACCCGGGATTCCTGAGCGGCACCCACAGTGCCGCCGAGTGGCTCACCACCGCCTGGAACCGTGAAAATGACTACGAGCACGGGTGGATGGTGCCGCTGCTGGCCGGCTACATGCTGGTGCACGCCTGCTCCACCCTGCGGGGGACGAAAGCCGCCGGCAGCCTGCACGGGCTGTGGCTGGCAGCAGTGGGGGCGCTCTTCTGCGTGCTGGCTGTGCGCACCCAGCAGGGGCGCGTGGCCATCGGCGCGCTTCCCTTCCTGCTCACCGGCGGGGTGTGGTGCTACTGGGGCGGGCGGGTCGCGGCCCGCTGCGCGTTCCCCTTCTTCTTCCTGTGGCTGAGCATACCGCTGCCGGGCTTCCAGCAGGCCACGGTGGGCATGCAGCTGCTGGCCACCCAGGCCGCGCACTGGGGTGCTGGGCTCTGCGGGGTACAGACCATCGTAGAGGGCACCAATATCACCTCTGCCACCGGCCAGTGGGATACCTACAGCATTGCCGGCGGCTGCTCCGGCATGCGCTCGCTCATGGCCCTCATCATGGTTTCCATCGCCTGGGGTTACCTGGCCGATAAACTCGCGCTCTGGAAACGCATCACCCTGGGGCTGAGCGCCATTCCGCTCTCCATCGTGGCCAATGCGTTCCGCGTGTCCAGCATCTTCGTGTGCGCGGAATACATCAACCCCGCCTTTGCCTCCAAGACCTGGCACGACTGGTCCGGCCTGCTTTTCTTCTTTCCGGCCAGCCTGCTGGGGCTCATGCTGCTGCACGGGCTGCTGGCAGGTGAAGTTCCCTTCCTGAAACGCCGCCGCACCGTGGTGCGCCGCGTGAACACCCCCACCGGAAAGGAGGATGCGGTATGATGAAACAAGTGCTCCGCGCCCTGCTCCCGCCCGCGCTTCTCGCCCTCATCCTGGGCAGTGTATTCATCCTGCCCCGCCATGAGGCGCTGGTGGAATCAAGCATCTCACCGGAGCTGCCGGTGGGCTTCACCCTGCCCGGCTGGTATGGCAAAAAAGTGCAGGAAAGCGAGTTGGAGCGCAGCTCCCTTGCAGCCGACACGCGGTTCAGCAAAGCGCAGTATAACCAACCGCGCCGCACCTTGTGGGCGGAAGAGAAACCACCGGTGGAAGTTTCCATCGTGTACTCCGGCAGCGATATGAACTCCTCCATTCACCGCCCGGAGCGTTGCCTGCCCTCCCAGGGGCACATCGACCTGCAGACCGGCAACTCCGAAATCACCCTGGCCGACGGACGCACCATAGCCTTCACCCGGCTCACCTCGCGCGTGCCCCTGCCCGACCGCGACGACGGACTCACCCTCCGCTTCGTGAGCTACTACGTCTTCATCGGCCACGGCACCATGCACCACACTCACCTGGGCCGCACGTTCCAGGACATGTTCGACCGCGTGACCAAAGGCTATGTGCAGCGCTGGGCCTACCTGCAAGTCAACTCATACTGGGCACCGGAGCTTAACCTGACCGAGGAAGAGACCGACCGGCGCGTGCGGGCCGTCATCTCCAAGCTTCTGCCCGGCCAGGTGGATTGGAGTGAGATGTAAGCCACCGCCCGGCAAATTCCTGTTTCATCTGTGACTTAAAAATCCCCTGAGCACATGCGCATAGAGCTCTGAAGTCATATTTTTCACTTGCCAGCGTGGGGGGCAGCAGGGTAGAATATCCGCACGTATGGCGGAACTGGATATACAGGCACAACTGGCAGAGGCAAAGAAACGCAAATGGGACGACCGCACACTCGCCCAACGCTCTGCGGATATGGCGCAGGAGCTGCTGCTGGTCTCTCTGAAAGCCATCCGCTCCGATGAGCGCACCCTCATTTCCGCCCTGGCCCGACTGGCGGCAGATAAGAAGAACCTGCATTTTGTGCAGGAACTCTGCGGCAGCGTGTTCCGCGTGACTGACCCGAACGAGCAGGTGGAGAACCTGCGGCGCCTGCTGGCAGAGCACGGCGGCGTGCCTGCCATTTTCAGCACCATGGGCAAGCTGAGATTCAAGGCTGCCACCATGGCAGCCCGCAGCATGCAGGGAGCCGCCATTGCGGAGGTGCAGCGCATTTTCCGCTCCACTTTCGGGGATCTGACCCTGCCCACCACGACTGATAAGGTGGCCAGACGGGTCAAGGAAGTTGCCAAAGACGGGCTCACCCTGGCGCTCAACCCGCTTGTACCCGAAGTATTCGGCAAGAAAAGCGCAGAGAAATACTACAAACACCTGGAGGCGATACTCACCAAGCAGAACAGCGTGGGTATCGTGGTGCAGCCCTGGCGCCTCTGCCCCGGGCTGAATCCCTACTCCCCGGAAGCAGGCGCCAAGCTGCTGGCAGAAAAGCTCCGGCCGCTGCTCAAACTCTCTGTGCAGGGTGGGAATCCCCGCCCGGTGCTGGTGGAAAGCGGTCTGGCGCCCACCATGAACATCGTGGCCGAGGCCTTCCGCCTGGCCATGGCCGGTTCGGGGCTGCACAAGGCAGATGCTGCGATGGAAATTCCGGCTTATCTGAAGGGGAGCCCCGCGCTGCTGCGTGAAATGACGGAATGGGCCACCGCCCGCGCCGCAAAAGGAGCAGCCCCGCTCAAAGTGTTGCTTGTCAAGGGCAGCCACCTGGACGAAGAACGGGAAAACACCTACTACTACGGCAGCGCCAATGAGGTATGCCAGAACAAGGGTGAAACCGAAGCCCGGTACAAGCAGCTCATCTCTGCCGCCATGGCAACCAAGGAGAAAGTGCTCACCCCCGTGGTCGGCACCCACAACCTCTTCGATATCGCCTACGGGCTGCTCAGCTGGGGCCGCTCCGGCCGCAGCGGCAACCCTCACTTCTGCTTTATTTCCGGGCTGGCCAACCATATAGGCCGCGTGCTTGCCCGGAATGGCGCCCAGGTCCTCATCACCGCCGGCGTTACCTCCGAAGGCGGCGAAGCCGGGTTCGAATCCTACCTCCTTTCCCTGGTGCAGGAACTGGGACGCCCGGAGGGCATTCTCGCCTCCGGTGGCGAGCTGGAGCCCAACTCCATGGGCTGGGGCCGCATGCGCCAGCATTTCCTGGCCGCCCTGAGCGGGCGAGAGGAAAAACCCGCCGCCGCGCCTGGCGCAGACGGCACCTTTGCCTTCACCCGCCTGCAGAACATCACGGACCGCGCCCACATCGATGCCCTGCACCACGCCGCAGAGGAGGAGGCCGAACGCCCCCAGGAGCAGATCCGGCTGAATATCGACGGCCATGACAAAGACTCTGCCCTGCTCTGCGTGAGCCGCTCTCTCACCGCCCCGGGCATGGAGGACTACCGCTACTATTCCGCCGATTTCGAACAGGTGAGCACCGTGCTGGACACCGCCGCCGCCATGGCGGTGCAGATGCCCCCCACTCAGGAGGAATGCCGCCTGCACCTGCTGCAGGCCGCGAGGCTCCTCGAAAAGCGCAGCACAGAGTTTATCGCCCTGCTGGTGAGAGACGCCGGCTTCACCCTGGAAGAAGCAGCCCAGGAAGTGGCCAACGCCACAGACGCCTGCAAGTTCTACGAAAGCAGTGTCGTGCAGGAAGGGCTGATGGACGGCACGGTTCCCACCCCGCTCGGCGTGATTACGGTGGCACCCAGCCGGGTGCATCCGCTGGAGGAGGCCGTGGCCGGCATAGCCGCCGCCTGGGCCACCGGCAACACCGTCATTTACAAGCCCTCAGCCCACACGGTCCTGCTGGCCAGCAGGCTCGCTGCCCTGCTGCAGGAGGCTGGGATGGAGGCGCCGCGCCTGCAGATGCTCCCCTGCCTGGATAACCAGATTGCCCGCAAGCTGCTCACCAGCGACCGGGTGAACGGGCTCATCTACCACGGCAACATGCGGCACACCGATGATATGGTGGCCGCAGCCGAAGGCCGCCCGGTGCTGGGCGGCACCGGTGGCCACAGCAGCATCTACCTTTCCTCCCAGAGCGACTGGGCACAGGCCATACGCGATATCTGCCGCTGCCTGTTCACCCGCGCCGGCCAGGACCCCACCGCACCGCACATCCTCTACGTGCATGCGGAGGTATACGACAACCAGCATTTCATGAACGCCCTGCGCGATGCCGTTTCCAGCATCACAGCCCAGCCCGGCTGGCTGGAGGGCGGCGACATCGGCCCGCTGGGGCGCCCGCTGAATGATGACCAGTGGTACCTGCTCACCCAGCTGCAGAAGGGCGAAACCTGGCTCGTGCCCCCCGCTACGGCGGAAATGGGCTCCCTGGTATGGTCGCCCGGTGTGCGCCTCGGCGTGACCCCCACCAGCGCCTTTGCCCAGGCCGCTCACAACGTGCCCGTCATCGGCATCATCCGCGTGGAAAGCACAGAAGAAGCCGGGCGGCTCCAGCGCAAACACAGCCAGGAGCGAGCCGCCGGCATCTACTCCCGCGATGCTCAGGAAATCGACCTCTGGCTCCGCCTGACCGCCACCAGCCTGGTCAACATCAATTGCTGGCCGCAGCACCGCCCCGGCGCCCTGCCCCGCCCCGGCTGGCAGAATGCAGCCCCCATGAGTGGCGGGCCCAACTTCATCACCGCCCTGAGCCAGTGGCAGGAAACCGCCCGTCCGCAGCACCGCGCCTCGCAGCGCAACATCGCATTCACCCCCTGGGAATCACTCTCACCCAAACCGGGTCCGGATGATATCACCCGCCTTTCCTCCGCGGCAGACTCCATCGGCTACTGGTGGGAGCACATGTTCGGCATTACCACCGTGCTCAACGAAAGCCCGGCCCAGCTCACCACCCTGAGCTACCGCCCGCTGCCACTCTGCATCCGCGCAGAAAAGGCAACCAGTGATATCGACCTCTCCATTGCGCTCATGGCCGCGCTGAAGGCCGGGTGCGATATCCAGCTGAGCACCGCCAGCATGCGAGCCTGGATGCCCCGCGCGCTGGAGCCGCTCGGCGTCATCATCTCCGTAGAAAGCCGGGATGAATTCGAAGGCCGCTTCCCCTCACTGGCCACCACCGGCGTGATTGTGCGCGATACCGCTGCCACGGTCAACACCATGCAGCGTGCCGCTCACTGCCACCTCTCCCTCAGCGCCGAACCGGTGCTGGCCAATGGCCGCTTAGAGCTCATCCACTGCCTGCGCGAGGTGGTCACCACCAGGCGCACCTCCACCGGAAATTAATCATGCACTGCCCTGCCATCAGTATAGATGGCTGCGCCATCACCCCCGCCAACCTGCCGATGCAGCTCAGGGCTGGCGCTCTGTCTCCCGAACTGGCGGATTTCCTGAGCGAATGGTGGGGGGATTCGCCCACCATGGCACTGCAGACCAGCGGCTCCACCGGCGCCCCCAAGCGCATGCAGGCCACCAGGGCCGCCATGGCCGCCAGTGCCGCGGCCACCTGCCGCTTCTTCGGATTAAAACCGGGTGATTCCGCCCTGCTCTGCCTGCCGCTGCGCTACATTGCCGGCAAGATGATGGTGGTGCGGGCGCTGGTGGGCGGGCTGAACCTGGTCACGGCCGAGCCATGCTCCACCCCGCTGGCGGCCTTGCCCCAGGCGGTGGATTTTGCCCCGCTGGTGCCCATGCAGGTGGCCAGCACCCTGGCCCTGCCGGATGGCGCTGAGCAGCTTGCCCGCGTGCGCACCCTGCTGCTGGGCGGTGGCTTCATTGACCCCGCGCTGGCAGAGCAGCTGCAGGATGCGGCCCCCCGCGTGTTTGCCTCCTACGGCATGACCGAAACGCTCTCCCACATCGCTCTCCGCGCGGTGAACGGCCCGCAGCGCAGCGAGTGGTATACCCCCCTGCCCGGCGTGGAAATCAGCCTCACACCAGCTCGCACCCTGCAAATCAGCGTCCCCTGGCTGGGCATTGAAAAGCTCTGCACCCATGACCTGGCCGAAATGGCACCGGATGGCACCTTCCGCATCCTGGGCAGGGTGGATGCCGTCATCAACTCCGGCGGCGTCAAAATTCAGGCGGAAGAGATTGAGCGCGAGCTGCACCGCCTCACCGGGCTGGCAGTGCTTGCGCTCCCCCTGCCGCACCCGCGCCTCGGCCAGTGTGTCGCATTGCTCTGGGAGGGCCCGGCTGAGGCCGAATCCACCCTGTGCGAAGCCTGCGCCAAGCTGCCGCGCTACCACAAGCCCCACTTCATCCACCGCGCCCCGCTGCCCCGCACCGAAAGCGGCAAACCCGCGCGCGCCCTGGCCCTGAGCCTTCTCACCCATGCCTATGAACACTGACGAAACCCACCTGAACGCGCCCCATACCAAGCTCGCCCACCTGGGCTGCGCGGGCCTTATCCTGCTGGCCGGCCTGAGCGGCACCATGAGCCTCCTTCACCCCGACTTCCACCTCTGGCTGCTGGCGCACCACTACACCATGCCCCTGCTCGTGCTGGGGCTGCTGGCTGCGGCCTACCTGTTGGAACACGCCCTCACCACCGCAGCCATGCTCGCCCTGCTGGTGGCCGCTGCCCTCTGCACCGGGGCTGCCCTGGCCGGGTATATCCCCCTGTGGATGATTGCCGGCGCTGCCAGGCATCTGCCGGCCACAGCCGCGCGGGTGAACGATTTATCCCAGGGCACGGGCGTTGCTCTCATCTGGCAGCTGCTGGCTGGCCCCATGGGCTACTTTGCCACAGTGGCGCTGGCGCAGCACTACTGGGCCGGGCGGCTCTACCGCTGGCAGCTCTGCTGCATCTTCACCGCCGGTGCCCTGCTGCTGCCCTGGCTGCTCTGCCTGCTGACCGGGCCCCACCCCATCACAACACTCAGCGCTATAGGAATAGGCCTCATCACCGCCACTGTGGAGCTCTGTGTTTTCTTCGGGCGCGATTATTTTGAAATCACCTCCACCTCGCGCGCCCGCAGCACCGTCATCTGCATGGTGATGCTCATTGTCGTGCCCGTCTACAAAGTGCTGTGGAACGCGCTGCTCGGCTGCTACCGAGGCGGCGCTGCACTGTGGCGCTTATTCGGCTGGTGGTGACGCTTCTTCAGCTGGTGATGGTGATTCCCCAATCACGGTGCAGATAATCGGGACTGAAGTCCCGTGCTCCGACAGAGTTTTCCACAACGCAGAACGGCCCCGGTGCCTTGCAGCACCGGGGCGCGTTCTGAAACAACCTGGGAAAGGTTTCTAGGGAAGGGCTCAGGCCTTGGCGGCGCGCACCTTCTTGATGATGGAGGCCACAGTCTCAGAGGGCTGAGCACCGTTGGCGATCCACTTGTCCACGCTCTCGAGGTTCAGCGTGTAGTTCTCGCCCTCGGCCATGGGGTTGTAAGTACCCACCTGCTCGATGAAATCGCCATCACGGCGGCTGCGGCTGTCAACGACAACGATCTTGTAGAAAGGACGGTCCTTGGAGCCCTGACGGTTAAGACGGATTGCTACCATATCTAAAAATGTAATAATTTCGGTTGTTTCTCGCCTGCGTGGTGCCGTGATACCAAGCACACTGACCGCATGGCGGTGCGGAAATGTACCACAGGGCAGCCAGCGTGTCAAGCATAAAGGCAGATTTTTCCACACAAAAGTTCAGATACAGGCAGAAAGCGAGCTTTACTATACCCCGGGAACTGCTAAAATGGGCGGCATGAGACTCCTGCTCCTTCCCCTGCTTATCCTTTCCCTGGCCTCCTGCGCCACACAGACGCCCCCGCGCCACGCGAAGCACCACTATGCGGTCAACGTGCAGGAACTCGGTCGGCGCATCTGGCAGAACGAATGTGCCGGCAGCGTCCAGGGGCTCGTCTCCTGGAATGCCGGTGAGGCCTTCCCCTCGCTGGGCATCGGGCACTTCATCTGGTACCCCGCCGGGGTGCAGGAGGCATTTGACGAGAGTTTCCCCACTTTCGTGCGCTATGCCCGCGCCCGGGGCGCGCAGGTGCCTGCCTATTTCGATGGTCCCGCCCCCTGGCCTGACAAGGCGGCCTTCCTGGCCGACCGCAGTGGCAGGGCTGACACCATGCGCCGCTGGCTGGCCGCCCATGTGGAGGTGCAGGCGCAGTTCATCATGGCACGTTCGCGCCTTGCGCTGCGCCGCATGATGCAGCACAGCAGCAACCCGCAGGCCATCCAGCGGCGCTACTCTGCCCTGGCCGGCACCACCCAGGGCATGTACTGCCTGGTGGATTACGTGAATTTCAAAGGTGAAGGCACCAAGGACACCGAGCGCTACAAGGGCCAGGGCTGGGGGCTCCTCCAGGTGCTGGAGGAAATGCGCGGCTACCCCACCGGCAGCGCCGCCACGGCAGAATTCTCCCGCGCCGCCGGTGCCGTGCTCACCCGCCGGGTGCAGAACGCCCCCGCCGCCCGCGGCGAGCAACGCTGGCTGCCCGGCTGGCTCAACCGCTGCAAGACCTACCGCTGAGCCGCCTCACTTACGCAGGCTGAGCCAGTTGGCCACAGCCACCACAAAAAGCAGGGCGCAGATACCGGTGTAGAGCACGCGCTCTGCCAGCAGCTTATCCTGCGGCGCGAGATACCAGTATGCCCCGCCAAGGGCAGCAAAGCCGATTGCCAGGATGATGATGCTGATTTTATTTGCCTGCCACATGCTGCACAAAAACAGTTCACCCGCCGATTGCAATTCAACCGGCGGGTGATGTGTATGAATTAATAGTTCACCGCTTCGATGCGGAAGTAGGCCTGGGGATGGTCGCACACCGGGCAGATAGCCGGGGCCTTCTTGCCAATCTGGATGTGGCCGCAGTTGCCGCACTGCCAGATCTGGTCGCCATCGCGGGAGAACACCAGGCCACCCTCGATGTTGGCAAGCAGCTTGCGGTAGCGCTCCTCGTGGTGCTTCTCCACAGCTGCCACGCCGTCGAACAGCACGGCCAGCTCCTCGAAGCCTTCCTCGCGGGCTTCCTTGGCAAAGGTGGCATACATGTCCTTCCACTCATAGTTCTCGCCATCGGCTGCATCCTTCAGATTCTCCATAGTGGAGGGGATGCCGCCATTGTGCAGGGCCTTGAACCAGAGCTTGGCGTGCTCCTTCTCGTTGCGGGCCGTCTCCTCAAACAGCTCGGCAATCTGCACGTAGCCGTCCTTCTTGGCCTTGGATGCGTAGTAGAGGTACTTGGTGTGTGCCTGGGACTCACCGGCAAAAGCGGTGGCCAGGTTTGCAGCAGTCTTTGTTCCTTCCAGATTCATGGTATGATGTGTCGTGTTAGATTTCTCCGACCCTCGCAGGGGAGTCAGTATCCATAAGCTACCACAATGGCAGTCTTAAGTAAACACAAATCTGCGTAAGTCAGGGTAAATGACGCAGAGTCTCCCATGAACCACACGTGTCCCAAAGTTTGAGTACTAATCTCGATAAATTGGAATTTGTCGGGGACCATTGTCGGAGCACGGGACTTCAGTCCCGATTGGAAGCACCGTGATTTCGGGACTGAAGTCCCGTGCCCCGATGGCTACAAACATCAATTTGTCGAGCAGCGGGGGGCTTCTTCCAAAATGTTGCTGATGTTTCTATAGCTTACCAAATCTTTGGGACACGTGTGCCCATGACCGCGCGCGGGCACGAAAAAAGCTTGCTTTCCGCCCCCGGCTCTGGTACGGTATGTCGCGTATGAAGAAAACCCTTTCGATAATCGGTCTGGGGGCCAGCGTGCTGGTGGCCCTTTCTTCCTGCAGTCACTACAATGACGACACGCTGGGCTACGAAGAAGCCATGCCCATGAGCGAGCTCGCTGTGGGTGACAGCGAACTGCCGCCCTGGGTGCTTGAGGGCGATGATTCCTACCAGATCCCCGCCGGCGACCGCACGCCGGAGGTAGACCGCAACCATTTTGCCACCCCGGAACCGGGTGAATCCATGGCTGTTTCCAACGGCATCACCAGCCAGAACCAGCCCGCCGTGGCGCATGACGATACGGTGGTGGATTCCCACGTGGCAGATGATTTCGACCCCTACGCCATGCCGACCGGCGCAACCGGCACGGCCACCCCGGCCACCCCGGGCACAACGCAGGCTCCGGTGGCTGCTACCACGCCTAAGAAGCCCAAGCCCATTGCTTCCAACAACAAGAAGAAGATTGACAAGAAGAAGGTGAAGAAGGTGAGCGAGCCCACCCTGGTGGTCTACAAGGTGCGCCCCGGCGACAACCTGTATGAAATCGCCAAGCGAAGCAACACCTCCATTGCCCAGATCCGCAAGGATTCCGGCATCAAGGGCGATATCATCCACCCCGGTCAGACCATCAAGGTGCGCTTCACGCCCAAGGGCTACAAGGCTGGCAAGAAGAAGTCCACCCCCACCACCACGACCTACATCGTGAAGAAGGGTGACATGCTCTCCAAGGTGGCCGCCCGCCACGGCGTGACCACGGCCGCCCTGCTCAAGGCCAACAACCTGACCATGGCACAGGCCGCCAAGGTGCGCCCCGGCACCAAGCTCGTCATCCCCGGCAAGACCTCCACCGTCTCCAAAAAGACCTCCACCAAGAAACGCCGCCGTTAATACCGCAACCGGCCCCACTCTCTCATCATGCCGGGTTCCCCGAAATTCAACTATCTCCTTTCCACCCTCGCCGCGCTGGGGCTCAGCTCCTGCGCGGTGAAGGATGGCAGGCTGGATTTTACCTGGTGGCAGGATGCCGCAGCCCCCATCGTGGAGGACGACGTCATCATCGAATCCGGCGGCAGTGGTTACTATCGCTCCTCTCCTGCGCCGGAGCGCGTCCCCGCAGCCTCCATTCCCAGGGAGGAGGCGCCTGCGCCGCAGCCGGAGCAGCCCAGGCAGGTAGTTGCCCAGCAGCAGCCGGCCACTCAGCAGCCCGCAGCAGCACCACGCCCTGCCACAAGGAAACCGGCACCCGCGCAGACCATTCCGGGCGAGCACCTGGTGCAGCCCGGTGATACACTCACCGCACTGGCCCGCCGCTACGGCACCACCGTGAACGCCCTGGTAGCAGCCAATGGCATGGCCCATGCCAATGTACCCCTGCGGGTCAACCAGCGGCTCAAAATCCCCACCGCAAGCCAGGCTCCCGCAGCCAGACCCGCCGCCACCAGACCCGCCGCCCCCGCGGCAGCACCGGTCATTCCCGCGGCCAGCCCCAACGGTATATACACCGTGCAGGCCGGTGATACACTGTACAAGATTTCCCGGCAGTACGGCGTACGCCCCGCTGCCCTCATGCAAGCCAACGGCCTCACCCCGGAAACCGCCAACACCATCCGGGTGGGTCAAACCCTCCGCATCCCCACAGCTCCATAATCATGAAACGCATTCTTCCCCTCAGCGCAGCAGCCCTCCTGCTCTCCGCCTGCTCCACGCAGACTTTCTACGAGCCGGGGCAGAACACCCAGGTTCCCGTGCAGCCCATCGTACCCGTGCAGCTGCCCAACCCGCTGGATTTACCCGGCAAGAACCTGCCCACCTACGTGAACCCCTACCCTGCCGGCACTCACGAGCACTTTGCCGCCGGCAGAGAATACCCCCTCACCGCCGAACACTGGGCCAATGATGCCCTGCTCATGCAAGTGACCCGTGCCAACTCCAAGCTGGTCATCTGCATCCCCCAGCAGCGCGCCCGCCTGTATGTAAACGGCAAGGTTGCTCTGGACTGGCCCGTCTCCACCGGCACCAACGGCCACGAAACCCCCACCGGCGTGTTCCGCATCATTGAAAAGAATGAGGACCACAAATCCAGCCGCTACGGCAAGTTTGTGGATGCCAGCGGCAAGGTGACCAATGGCAACGCCGACCTGGCCCACGGCCTGCCCGAAGGACAGACCTTCCAGGGCGCCGGCATGCCTTACTGGCACCGCTTCACCCCGGACGGCGTAGGCCTGCACACCGGCAAGGTGGTGGTAGGCAAGCGCCTTTCCCACGGCTGCATCCGCACCCAGAACCACGTGGCTAAGAAATTCTTCCAGCACTCAGTGCTGCAGCTGCCGGTCTACATCACCCGCGCGGTGGAGGACTACAACCGCGGCGGCTTCGTGAAGCCCATCGATGTGAAGTACCGCCCGAAACCCGGCAACGACTACACGGACAACATCGCGCCCACACAAATCAAGATTGTGCCGGCCGATTCCCCGGAAGCCCACTTCCAGGCCTGATTTTCCAACAGCCCTGCCCGCCCCGCGGCAGGGCTGCTTTCTCCCCCACTGCCATGCCTGCATTCCGCACCCTCCGCTGCGCCAACGCTGCGCTCTATTTCTGCGCCACCCTCCTTGTGCTGGGAGCCGCCATCCATGTGCTCTGCACCAAAGATGCGCTCTGGCAGCAGACAATAGCCATCCTGGCCGCCATATGCACACCGCTCTGGGCTGCCCACTATATCGCCCTGCGCTTCACCGTGACCGGAGAAGGAATCACCCGCCGCAGCCTGCTCGGCAGCACCACCATCCGCTGGGCAGAACTGACCGCCGCCACCCTGAGCGAAACCCAGAACCAGGGCTCCGCCAGCTGCTCCATTCACCTCCGGGCCGGGGACAGGCAAATGACCATCAGCTCCGACCTGCTCCCGCTGGAGGAAGTGGAAGAACTGGCAAAGGACTTGAAAACCAGCGGCCTGCTCCGCTGACCCTCGCCCGCCCCTCTCTTTATTGCTCCGCCAAATTCCGCTTTCCCGGAATACCAAGAACCGGCACAAGATTTGAGCATTTATTTCCAACAGTTTGTGACTTTTTCAGAAAAAAAGGCTTTCCAAACGGAAAGATTCTGGTATAATGCGCGCGTCTGACCGCGGCAACTGCCGGAAAGGCCGGAGCCGAGGCAACCCAGACAAGCCCATACACATATGTCTGATTACACATCACGAGTGCTGGAACAGGTGCGCGCCAAGAACGCGCATGAACCCGAGTTCCTCCAGGCTGTACAGGAGGTTATTTCCACCATCGAACCTGTACTTTCTGCCAATAAAAAGTACGAAGACAATTGCATCCTCGAGCGCATCGTCGAACCGGAGCGCACCATCATCTTCCGCGTCCCCTGGCAGGACGACGCCGGAAAAATCCATGTGAACCGCGGCTACCGCGTGCAATTCAACAGTGCCATCGGCCCGTACAAGGGCGGCCTGCGCTTCCACCCCTCCGTGAACCTGGGTATCCTCAAATTCCTCGGTTTCGAGCAGATTTTCAAGAACTCCCTCACCACCCTGCCCATGGGCGGTGGCAAGGGCGGTTCCGACTTTGACCCCAAGGGCAAGAGCGATGCCGAAGTCATGCGCTTCTGCCAGAGCTTCATGACCGAACTCTTCCGCCACATCGGCGCTGATACCGACGTGCCCGCCGGCGATATCGGCGTGGGCGCACGCGAAATCGGCTACTTCTTCGGCCAGTACAAGCGCCTGCGCAATGAGTTCACCGGCGTGCTCACCGGCAAGGCCCTGAACTGGGGCGGCTCCCTCATCCGCCCGGAAGCCACCGGCTACGGCACCGTCTACTTCGCCCAGAACATGCTCGCCACCCGCGGCGATGACCTGCAGGGCAAGGTATGCGTGGTCTCCGGCTCCGGCAACGTGGCCCAGTACCTCGTGCAGAAGCTCAACCAGCTGGGCGCCAAGGTGGTCACCATGTCCGACTCCAACGGCTACGTGTACGACCCCGAGGGCATCGATGCCGAGAAGCTCGCCTGGATCATGGAGCTCAAGAACGTGCGCCGCGGCCGCATCGCCGAATACGCTGCCGCCTTCAAGAGCGCCCAGTACTTCGCAGGCCAGCGCCCCTGGAGCGTGCCCTGCGACTGCGCCTTCCCCTGCGCCACGCAGAACGAAATCAACGGCGCCGAGGCTGCCACCCTCATCAAGAACGGCTGCATGCTCGTGGCCGAGGGTGCCAACATGCCCACCGACCTGGAAGGTATCAATAACTACCTGGCCGCCAAGATTCTCTACGGCCCGGCCAAGGCAGCCAACGCCGGCGGCGTGGCCACCTCCGGCCTGGAAATGAGCCAGAACAGCATGCGCCTCAGCTGGTCCAGCGAGGAAGTGGATGCCAAGCTCTTCGGCATCATGAAGAACATCCACGAAAACGCCTACAACCACGCCCGCGAATACTGCAAGGACTGCACGGATTCCTTCACCAACTACGTGGCCGGCGCCAACATTGCCGGTTTCGTGAAGGTGGCCGATTCCATGATTGCCCAGGGCCTGGTATAAAAGCCGCATGAGGATATTTTGAACCGCCGCCGCAGCCTGCCCCCGCCCGCGGGGTGCTGCGGCGGTGCTTTTTTCTGAAAAATTCAACTGTTTTCACCTTGCTATCGGCTGCATATGTGTTATTATGTATAATAACCATGCGTAACATGAACCGTTTTCTTTCCATTCTCCTGGTTCTGCTCCTGATGCTGGGCTTCAACGGCTGCCAGCAGCAGCTGGGCAGCGGCGCACGCACCCCCAAGTACGTGTACCACGCAGGCTACACCCCCAAGAAGCTCCGCAGCGGCAAGGTAACCATCCCCTACCGTGCGCCGGCCCGCATCAAACGCGCCATTGCCGCCGGCAACAAGATTGTGGGCAAGCCCTACCGCCTGGGTGGCGGCCACGGCAAGCACGTGGACTCTGCCTACGACTGCTCCGGCTCCGTGGCCTTTGTGCTGCGCGAAGCCGGCATGCTCAAGAAAGGCGCCTACCCTTCCTCCCGCGACTTCCTGAAGTGGGGGCACCCCGGCTTCGGTAAGTGGCTCACCTGCTACACCAAGCGCGGCCATGTGTTCCTGGTGATTGCCGGCATGCGATTCGACACCACCGGCACCAGCCGCGGCGTAGGCCCCCGCTGGTACACCGAATCCCGCCCCTGCGGCGGCTTCTACGTGCGCCACATCCCGGGCTTCTGATACACCCCTTCCCCTACTACCCTGCTCTGTTAACCAAGCATATTATCCTTAAAGATGAACGAACTGAACGAACTCAACCACGGCACCCAGCGTATTGACAGCATCATGCAATACTGGGGGCTGGATAATCACGACCTCGTAACCGTCTCCACCGAGCAGCTCACCCACAAGCAGGTGCAGAAAGCCCGCCAGGGCCGCGAGCTCACCCTCAAGATGATGCAGAAGGTCGCACGCGCCCTGAATGTCGCCATCTGGTACCGCCTGGATGACGAAGCCAGGGAAAGCTACTACGAATACATCCACCGCGACCTCTTCACCTACGCCAAGGGCTTCGACCCCGACTGGCAGGACCCCAACCAGAAGTAAAGTACGAGGTACGAAGTGGGAAGTACGAAGTTTTCCGCCTTACCCGCTTGCTCATGCCGGATAAACAATAGTCAATTGTCAATCGTCAATTGTCAATCCACATGCCTTTGAGCGTTACAGAACTGGTCTGCCGCCTGAAACAGACCGTGGAGGTCAACGTGGGCGAGCAGTGCGTAGTGGGCGAAATAGGCTCCTGCAAAGCGGCCAGCAGCGGACATATCTACTTCACCCTCAAGGATGCGCACTGCCAGCTGCAATGCGCGCTGTATGCCTTCCGCGCGCGCAGCATGCGGCTGCGCCTGCGAGAGGGCATGCTGGTGGAACTGCGCGGCAAAGCCACCGTGTGGGAAGGGCGCGGCTCGCTCCAATTCATCGTAGATTCCGTGAAGGAAGCCGGCGTGGGCACTCTGCAGCAGCAGTTTGAAGCCCTGAAAGCGAGGCTCGCCGCAGAAGGGCTCTTCGCCCCCGCCCGCAAGCGTCCCATTCCCCGCTTTCCTCAGAGCGTGGCCCTGGTCACCAGCGCCACTGGCGCCGTCATCCAGGACATGCGCCACCGCCTGGAGCAGCGAGCCCCCTGGATTCGCACCTACCTCTATCCCGTGCAGGTCCAGGGCAAAGGAGCCGAGCTCGGCATAGCCCGCGCGCTGGAGCAGCTCGGCAACCCCGGCCGCTACGGCATGCCGGCGGTGGACTACATCATCATCGCCCGCGGAGGCGGCAGCCTGGAAGACCTCTGGTGCTTCAACGAAGAAGTGCTGGCCCGCGCCATTGCAGCCTGCCCCGTGCCCGTAGTCTCCGCCGTGGGGCACGAAACAGATTTCACCATAGCCGACTTCGTGGCCGACCTGCGCGCCCCCACCCCCACAGCCGCCATCGAGCTCACCACCCCGGACGCCGCTGAGCTGCGCGCCTGGCTGGCCGGCACCGCCCTGCACCTGCGCCAGCAGCTCACCCGCAGCATACAGATGGCCCGCCTGCGGCTCAAAGTCGTGCAACAAAGCCGCCTGGGTACCCCGCGGGAACTGCTCGTCCCCCACCAGCAGCGGCTCGATACCCTCACCGAGGAACTCCACACCGCCCTGCACACCCGCCTGCAGCAGGAGCGCACCCGGCTGAACCTCTGCGCCGCGCGGCTCTCCGCCCCCAGCGTGCTCAGCCACATCCACCACGCAGCAGACCGACTGGCCCGGCAGAAGCAGCTCCTGCTCACCAGCCTGCACAACCGCCTGGGCACCCAACGCGCCCGCCTCGAAACCCTGGCCGCCAGACTCAGCGCCGCCAGCCCCCAGAACGCGCTCGACCGCGGATTCGCCCTCGTCAGCACCACCGATGGCCGCCTCGCGCGCGATGCCGCCGCCCTCCACCCCGGGGATGAACTCCGCATCCGCCTCGCCAGGGGCGAAACCACCGCCACCGTCAACCACCCCCACCCGCACCCATGAAAAAAGCCCTCCTCTTCCTCCTGCTCACCCTGCCGGCCCTCGCTCAGAACTACTACGACCGCTCCGGCGCCTACCAGGGCCGAGTCGAAAAAGACCCCGGCGGCAACCTCCGTTTCTACGACCGCAGCGGCTCCTACCAGGGCCGGGCAGATAAGGACTCCGCCGGCAACCTCCGCTTCTATGACCGCAGCGGCTCCTACCAGGGCAGCCGCAGCAGCGATGGCCGCTTCTACGACCGCAGCGGCTCCTACCAGGGCCGCGACGACAACGGCCGCTTCTACGACCGCTCCGGTGCCTACCAGGGACAGCAGCAAAATGGCCGCTTTTACGATAAAAACGGCTCCTACCGCGGCCGCAAACAATAAATTTGCGTTTTTCTCAAAAAAAGTCTTGCAATGCGCCTCACACTGGTGTATATTCCCCCCGCACCCAGTGCGAAACCAACTGATGCTCGGATGGCGGAATTGGTAGACGCGTTAGACTAAGGATCTAATGGGGAGACCCGTGGGGGTTCGAGTCCCCCTTCGAGCATACGAAAGGCCCGCAAGCAATGCTTGCGGACCTTTCTGCGTCTCCTGATACACGGGCAAAGAAAAAGCCCCCGTTAGCGGTGCGGCAACACCCGGGGGCTGATTTATGATAACATTGATAATGCGAAGGTTTCCCTCCAGGCACGATTAGACCACAAATGGCGACGTAAGTCAAGCGATTTGAAAGAAAAAATGCCCTGCACCGGTTTCCCGGGCAGGGCATAGATTCTAACACCGTTGGAACGCAATAAACAGAATCCAGATTAGTTGCTCAGCCAGCACCGGGTTAAGGTGGGCTGCCATCAGGCGAGTTATCAATGTTATCATATGAAAAAGCCACCTGGCTTTTGCCGAACCAGGCGGCAGGCAGAGTGTAGCACCTCTCACATGTGGTGTCACGTTCAATCTATACAAAGACACGAATAATCAAAATACCCGCAAAACAGCGGAGAAGGCCGGAACAGAGTTCACC
>JAFSFD010000020.1 GCA_017435365.1 Akkermansia sp.
CTGAGACGCAAGCGCAAACTTGCTGCTTGGAATACGGCAGAATTGGAACGTATCCTCTTTGGCTTACCGGGCGAAAATAATTAAATCCAGCGCTTTACTCCTTTATAGCCCTTTTGTCATATTCCTAATGCGTCTGCCCTGATTTTAACCCGGGCGCTGGCCACATGTGTCCCAAAGATTTGGTAAGCTATAGAAACATCAGCAACATTTTGGAAGAAGCCCTTATCTGCCAGACAAATTGATGTTTGTCGTTCCGACAAAATTACGAATTACGAGTTACGAATTACGAATTGTCAGCTCCGCGAGCCTTACGGCTCGCCATTGTACATCAAATAATTCCATACTGGCGGGCGAAAGCCCGCGGAACTTTTTACTTCGTAATTCGTAATTCAAATTCCAATTTATCGAGATTAGTACTCAAACTTTGGGACACGTGTGGGCGCTGGCGCGCCAAAGTAACTTTTTACGTTTGACGCTCCGCCCCGGTTGATGGTATACTGCGGGGAAGATGAGATTGAGGATTTCGCGGAAACAAAGCATTCTATGCCTGGCTCTGGCACTGACTCTACTGGCAGGGTGGGGAGTTGTGCACCTGTCCGGCAGCGACCCGATGCTGGAGGAAATAGAGCTTTATGCAGCGGATGAGAATGAATATGCCGCAGCCCTGGCGCAACAACTCGCGGCTATCCGCCAGGGACAAAACGTGAACGAAGCAAATGCGGCGGGATACACCCCGCTGATGAATGCCGTTCTGGCGGGAGATTTGAAGGCTGTGGATTACCTGTTGGTCAAAGGCGCACGCCTGCACCACCCCGGCCCGGACAATCGCACGGCTGCCGACATGGCGCATCATGAAAAAGCCAGGGAATTGCTGGAAGCCTGTGCCCTTGCAGAACGGCGCCCCAACGACCGTGAACGCGAGCAGATGCGGCAGAATCTGCGCAGGGCCCACATCAACCCGGACAATCTGAATCAGGCACTGTTCGATACCATCTCCAGCTGGAGAGGCACCAGTGTCATGCTGACGGCGCAGGTGCTGGCGCTCGGAGCCAATGCCAACGCCATAAACGAGGAGGGCCGCCATATCCTGCAACAGCGGCACCAGGATCCGGGCACCATGGTGCTGCTGCTGCGCCAGGGCAGCAATCCGAACGCCGCACGCGACAGCCAGGGCGCCAGCCACGCCGTGCTCAATACCATCAAGCGGGATTCCCGCTTTGTGCAGGCTCTGCTTGCAGCCGGAGCTGAAGTAAAAGGCGCCAATGCACTAGCCATGGCTGCCGGAAAAGGCAACTCTGCACTTGTGCGGCAATTTCTGGAACGGGGAGCTAACCCCAACGGCGTGGCAGACAACGGCAAAACCGTGCTGGAGCACGCTGTACAGGGGCTGGGAAAGCCCACCGGAAACGATGAAACAGCCGGACTTCCCCGCTGCGTGAAGCTTCTGCTGGCAGCAGGCGCAAAAACAGAGTACACCCCGGAAGGGGGCAAACCCCGCTCCCCCCTTTCACCCGGCGGCGTGAGCATTCCGCCGGAATGCATCCGCCTGCTGGTCGATGCCGGCGCCGATGTCAACGCCCCGAATTCCCGTGGTGCCAATTACGCCCACATTGCAGCATATAAGGAACCCACACGCGAAAACCTCGAACTGCTGGAGGACATCATCGCTGCGGGGGCGGATTTAAAAAAGGCTGACGCCAAAGGGGAAACGCTCCTCTTCTATGCCCTGCCCGGTCTTTGTGCCCTCCCGGTCGCAGACCCGGATGAAAAGATACGCGAGGAAGCCATTGAGCTGCTGGAGGACTATCTGAAAATCATCACGGCAGCCGCCCCCGACCCGGCTGCCCTGGACCGCAATGGGAACACCGCTCTGCATCTGGCAGTCATCCGCCGCGGCACGGCAGACGACCGCGTGGTGGAGTTTCTGCTCCGAATGGGGGTAGACCCGACGGTGAGAAACAATTTCGGGCGCACTGCGCTGGAAGCCATGCTGCGCAACCCCTGCGGACCCCGCAGCAAATATGTGGCCCGCCTGCTGACCAGCAAAGGGCCGATGCCCACAGACCCGGGGTTGCAGCTCGTGCTGGCCGCCATGACTGATGATACTGCGGCCATACGAAAGCTGTTGAAAACAAATCCCGGGCAGGACGTTCTGGCAACAGCCCTGGGCTGCGTGCAGAACGCAGCCGCCGCCGATATTCTGCTGCGAGCCGGAGCCCCCTGCCATTACGAGAACATGGCCTATATGGTGCGCCATGGCAACCCGGATGTAGTGCGCATCTTCGCCAGCCACAGCAAGCTGGAGTATCTGGCACCCCACTGGGCCAGCGTGCGAACGGAAGCTATGGCCAGGGCCTTTGTGGAAGCCGGTCTCATGCCCGGAGCCCCGCAGGAAATAGCGAATGAGAAAGTACTGCGCTACCTGCTCACCCTGCCGGGGTTCAATGCCAACGGGGCAAGGATGAATCTATCTGCCTGGAGGGATGAAGAAATGCTCCTTCCCTACATGGTCGCCCATGGCAGAAGCAAGATGACCCGTCTTCTGCTGGAACACGGAGCCGCGGTGAACGGATATACAGTCGCCCCGCTCGCGCTGGCCAGAGACACAGCCATTGCAGAACTGCTCATCAACAGCGGAGCCGACCTCACATGGCGCAGCGCCGCAGGAGATACCCTGTTGAGCCACCATAAGTCCAAATTGAAACAGCTCGCCAAAGCCTACAAGGACAGCCCGACTGATGACGAGCTGGAGAGTTTCCGGGCTCATCATGACATCGCGGAAATGCTGGAGGATGCCGGTGTCTCCGACATCCACCCCCGGAAAGATGAAATCAAGGCAGCTCTGCGCCATCCCCACAGCGAGGAATTGTTCGAAACTGTAGACTTTGTAACAGAGGACTGGAGCGGCCCGGTGCGTATCTCTGAGCAGGCCATGGTCATGGCCCGGGCTTCCGGCAATACCGATACCGCCAACATCCTCAGCATCGGCCCCGACCGCATCAAATTCAAGTGGGACCGCTGGGGGTACGGCTATGCCGTTCGACGGGCGGATGGCCGCTTCCATGAAGTCCCGGATGAAGGCCGCTACCGTGATTTGACCGTTTCCCCGGAAAAAGTGCCGCACTACTGGCTGGATTTTACTGACGAACAGGGACAGGAGACCCGGCTTTATGTGCATCCGGATTACCAATATGCGGTGCGCGGCGATTCAAAGGCCAGGGGCAGGATTCTCGAGATTCGCCGCGGCCATTCCGGGGCAATGCTCAGAATCAAATGGGATAAGGGCGGGACGACTCAGCTCGTCATGCTCGGCAGCAGGATTTTCGTTCTCACCCCGGAAACCGCCAGACAGGCGCTGAAGGAATACCGCCCCGCCATCAACTTCCATGAAATATCGGTGGCAGGCGATTCCTGGCAGGACAGATTAAGGATTTCCCCTGAGTTCATGATGGCGGCCCGCACAAGCGGCTCGCAGGATACGGCCAGGGTGCAGATGTTCGACAACAACCGGCTTGTCCTGAAATGGGACCGCTGGGGTGAGGAAAGCTTCATCCGCCAGGCGGATGGCAAGTACCACAAGGACAAAACCAGTCTCATTGAGGGAGAGCGGATACGCAACCTGATGCGCCAAGGAAGCAGCGAAATCCGCACCCGGAAATTAAGATTTGCAGGCCCCGGCTGGCAAGACACAGTGCTCATCTCCTTCGAGCATAAGATTGCCGTGCGCTGCGGTGGCCGTCAGGATGCCGCCACCCTGGTCAGATTCAGCAAGAACAGTTACACCCTGAAGTGGGATAAATATGGCGAGGAGACATTCATTCGTCAGGCTGATGGTTCCTTCAAAGCCGTCAGATAATGGCAAATCCCCCGGTCCCGTAAAGACCGGGGAATTTGCGCACCTGTCAGAAGCTGAGCCGATAGCCCACCGTGCCGTTTATATCCATCATGTCAGCCCGGAATTCAAAGCTGCCATCCAGGAATAAATACCCGTAATCCACGCCGACGGGGACACTGATACCAGCGCCCATTTCCAGGCCCACGCGCCCCATCTCGGCAGAGCGGACACGCCCGGTGCGGGAACGGAGTGCGCGCAAGGCAATGTCTGCATTACTGCGCACATCACCGGCATCCACTTTCAGCAGCATGCGTGCCTCCAGCAGTGAGCGGCGGTTGAGCATGTTTTCCAGCGCGTAAGTCTGCGCTCGCGCACCCAGGCCGAAGCTCACCGTATCCATTTCCTGGCTGCCGAAATGCAGAGCTGCATCACTCCCGCGTTCCGTGAAGGAATCCAGGGCAATGTGGCGGTAGCTGATGTTGAAGATGGGCTGAAGGCAGGCATTGTTGTCCTCATCCAGCGGGATGACATATCCCAGCTCATAGAGGAAACCGAAGGAGTTTCCATCCGTGCTGCCGTGTGTTCTGTAGCTTCCGCCCGGGAAGTTCACATGGCGATTCAGCGATACATCCGCCCAGCCGACCGCTGCCACCAGCGTGTGTGTCCACCGGCGGGCAGCATACCGCCCGAACAGGGTCAGGTAGTAATGATCCATATCCCCCTCGGCATGGTCGGGGCTCTTTGCCTGAAAATCGCCATACATACCGGTAAAGGCTATGCCCGCAGTAAATGAGGGAGAAAAATCCACATCCACCCCCACGGTTGCGCCCCAGCTGCCGAGCGAGTAGCCGGAATCGGTTCCATCGGCTTTCAGCTCGCGATGGTCGCCCTCGGCATTCACCCAGGCATTGAAGAGCGGTAGGTCATCGTACACCATCTGCGGGTCAAGCCCCATGCTGGTAGTGCGGTTGCGGATAGCCTTCAGCTGGCGCTCCAAATCGCCCATCGCCGCCACCCCGAGCGCCGCCACGCCCGCACCGGCAGAGGCCGCCAGCAATCTGTCGGCACTGCGGCCGGTGGCAGCATCCAGTGCCTGAGTCAGAGCCGCCAGGTCAGGAGATTCCCGCAGCAGGGAGTTCGGAAGCTCCCACATCAGCCCGGCCCCGGCGCGGGCATTGGCCGAAGCTGCTTTCAATGCATACTGGTTGCGGGTATCCCTCCGGCTGTTGAAAATGAGCATGCCGTTTTCCACCGTAAGCCAGGCAGATTCAATTCCGCGGAAGGGAGTACCGCTGCCCAGCGTGACGGGCACCCGGCCATCACTTCCCAGCTCAGCCGCTTCCACCTGACCCAGCACCATAGTTCCCTCATCACTGAGCGATACAGGCAAGGAGCCGCTGGACTGCAAGGTGACACTGGCGCCATCCTGCACGAGCAGATTGTTCAGATTGAACACCTGTGCATTCTTGTCCGTATCAAAGACAAACACAGAATCAGAACCATCCAGCAGCCGGAGGGAATCCAGCGTCAGCACGGAATTATCCCCCGCACCGGATTGCACAAAAGTGGTATGGCCGCGGTTCTCCACCGACCATGCCCGCGTGCTCTGCACTTGATTCAGGGAGAAGCGGGCTCCGCCATTCTCCACAACAAGCGTACCGCTCCCGGAGCCATCTGCCAGAGAACCGCTGAAGGCGGACTCCCTGAGATTCTGCACGGTGAACGTAGAGCCGCTGGCACGCAACTCACCGTTTCCGGACAAGGAACCGATGGAGCCCGCACCATTCATAACACCGTTCAGAATCAATGCGCCGGAACCGGAAAGCGAGCCCTCGAAAGCCGTGGCATTGCCATCCAATTCCATAGCACCCTCCAGGGCCAGAGCTCCATCACCATGCAAGGTATTGATGGTGCTCCCCTGGCCGGTCAGGCGGAGCGTTCCTTCATCAATTTCCAGCCAGTCAGCGGTGAGAGCGCCACCCACCGTAAGGGTTCCGCTGCCGGTCTTGACCAGTTGCACCGCAGCTCCCGCAGAGATATTGCCCTGGAACTCCGTATTGGCCGTATTAATCTGAATATCCTGCTCAGGAGTCAGCACGCCATCCACCGTGGTCAGCACCTCATTGTTGAGCAACACGCGAACCACCCCGCTGCTTTCGTTCGTATTGGTCACGGCCAGATTCCCCCCGCCCAGCAGGTTATTCACCCAGGCCTGCTGCGTATTATCACCGGGCAGATTCAGCGAAAGTGTATAACCGGAATCCACGAATGTGGCTTTGTACGGTTGCAGCCGCGTGTAGTCCGTCACGGTATCATAATCACCGTCCTGCATGACCATGTACACATCGCGCACGGCGCCCTCCAGCACGATGTTGCCACCGTCAATACCCAGCACCACCAGCCCCAGGGCCTCGGGGGATGTCGCGCTGTTGGCAAACAAGTCCGCAGCCGTCATTCCGTTCTGTAATTCTATTTCCGTATCGGCGATGTGGAGATAGACCGCCTGGCGTTTTCCGCTCAGGATATCCTTCACGCTCTCCATATCCAGTGTCACGACGGTGGAATCCGCAATCTGCAAGTTGCCGTTCGCTATGCTGAGCATGTATTGCTCCCCTTCGGCAGGCGCGGCAGCCGCCCCCAGGTTGGAGCTTCCCAGTGTCAGGTAGAGGGAATCCACCCCTGCGGCACCGCCTATGGTCAGGTTGCCTTCCATGCCGGCGAGCTGCCCCCCTGCCCCCACGCTTACAGACTGCAACATGTTGCCATCCATACCGCCCATGTTCACCACACCGCCCGCAGCCACGTCTGCCACCAGGGTTCCCTCCATCGTGGTGAGCGGATTCTGCAGAGTGCCATTGACCAGAGTGAACTGTCCCGCGCCAAGCTGAGTTGCTCCCGCCCAGCTGCCGGGAACCGCTGCACTCCCCAGGCGGACCTCGCTGCCCTCATCTATCGTGAGATTCCCGGTGCTCGTGTTCTGCCCGGTGAGGGTGAGCGCCCCGCTGCCGCGCTGGCGCAGATTCGCAGTGCCGCTGACCACACCACTCAGCGTCGTGGGCTCCGAATACCAGAATACATATGAGGCATTGGCGCCCGGGCTGTCCAGATTGGCCTGCACCAGTCCGCTTCCTGCCACGCCCTCACCGCCGAATTGCCAGGTCACGGCAGATGAGCCGGGATGCACGAAGGTTCCGGTAAACCGGCTGACATCCCCCGTCATGGTCATGGAACAAGACGGTTTGACCCGCAGATCTCCCGAACCGCTGATAGTACCGGTAAAGGTATAAGAACGCCCGCTGCTGCCATCAAAGTAAGTTGAAGTCCCCTCCACCATTTCAAAGTTGGCCGCGGTGCTCGTGCTCTCAGCAAACCAGAAGCGCTGCCCTGCCACTTTCACCAGAGTACCGGCACCGCCAATCGAAGCACCGCTGGCAAAGCTCACGCTGCCGGTGGTGCTGCTGCCATCGCCACTGAGCAGCACCGTGCCGGCAAAGGCTGAGTTATCCCCGGTCACCGTCAGCTGCCCGTCTGCGCTCGTCAAGCCCAGGGTACCGGTGCCGGAATAGCCACCCGTCAGCGTTCCGTTTCCGCTTACTTTGTTGATTTGCAAGGTTCCGTCCAGCACCGAAATGGCACCACTTCGAGTATCGCCGGTGGCGGCCCAGGTGAGGGCAAGCGTACCTTCACCAGACTTCTCGATTCCACTGGAAAGCACCTGCTGCACGCCGGAATTATTTTCCCAGGAAACGTCATTCCCGTTGGTATCCACTCGTACGGGTGAAACCGAATCGGAATGGACCTGCTCACTCACATCGGTACTGATACCGCTGGCATAGCGCAGCTGACCACCGTTGAAATAAAGGGAGGAACTGCCCAATGCATTTTCTGAGCCAAGCACCAATACACCACCCTGCAGCACCGTGCTGCCCGTGAACTGGGCGTTGTCCAGATTCATGTTCAACACGGTCGCTTCACCGCTGACTGTAAGTATTCCATTGCTCACAATGCCCTCGGAAGCTTCCGAGGCTGGAGCAAAAGTATACGCTCCGCCTATTACATTGATATCAGCAGGCGTCACACGGTCAATGGTTACCGTGCCGGCATTCCGCACACTGAACGTCACCTGCTGGCCAGCGGGGCCGCTTCCGCTTGCATTGCTCCACTGAGCCGCAGAATCATCTACCCAGGCAGCGCTGTTTCCACTCCACAGCCAGGATACGCTGTCCATATCGCCCACCACCAGTTTCAGGGCATTACCCTCTACCACCAGACTATACACAAGCTCGGCGGTATCATTCAGATTGCCAGGCACAAAGTTTTCCGTGCTGACAGAGGAAGGATTACTCCAACTCATCAGCTCATAGCTGCCGATACCCAGGGATTCATACCCGCTCACCGACACGCCATGGCTGATACCGGAAAGCGACAGACTGCCGCCGGATTGTATGGCAGCGCCGCCGGTGCCGGTCAAATCAAAACTGAGAGCCGCGCGAGGACGCAGGGTCAGATTTCCCCCTGTTGTCAATCGGGTGCCGGCAGCCATATCGACACTGCCCAGACTGGTATCTCCGGTGAACTGCAGGTTGCCCCCCATCACCGTAGTCTTACCGGTGTAGGTGCAGTTGGTGCCGCTGAGCTGCAAAGCACCGGAACCCACCTTGGTGATACCAAGCGACAAACCGGCCACGGCAGCAGAAGAATCCTTCACCGCACCGGCATAATTGCCGCCGGATAGCGTCAGCACGCAAGCCGAACTTCCCTCAGCCATCACCACGCCGGCGGGGCCGTTCAATTCGCCGATGGTGGCGCTGGTGTTCATGAGCACCAGACGGGAGTTCTGCGCATCCAGCTGCACATCCGCCCCGGCGGCGGCATTCTCCGCCGCCAGAGCCAGGGAGCTCAGGTACTCACCCCGCACATGGTAAGTACCGGTAAAAGTATTGGCATTATTGGTAAGCACCAGTCGGTGGTCGCCGCCCACATCCTGGTTTCCGGCAGAAAGAGCCAGCTCACCGGCGCCATTCACCACGCCATCCCACACGATGAATTTGCTGTAATACATGGCAAATACCGTGCTTGCCGCTTCGTTATACACCGGGGTGGCAGCGGTTACGTCCTGCATATTCAGGTACACATCCCCGCTCCAGTTCACATGGCCATCGCGGTTGCCGATGGTTGCACCGTTTTCCGTACGTACCTCACTGGCAAAGCTTTTATTCGTAACCAGCCCGGCCACCCCGCCGCCAAGGGTAAGGGTGAAAGTGCCTGCGGTGCCTACATTCACGCGGCTGGCGGCAAAAGAGGCATCCTGCCCGGCACCGGCGTGCTGGGGTGCCCGGCCCAACGCCACATTGCCACGCTGCACATACAGCGTGCCGGTGAAATCCGCCAGATTCTCCCGGAAGATGGAAGCCGGGGTGGACGCATCGGCCAGGTTGACGACCAGTTGCCCGGCTCCGCTCACCGGGCCGAAGGAGGTCCCGACTGCATTATTAGTACCCAGGCTGTCATACTGATTGATAGTGACGCTTGCCCCTGCATTCACGACGGTTCCGCCCGTGAACGCATTGGCATTCTCCACCACCAGCGAAGCCCCGCTGAGCAGAGTCAGCCCGCCGGTGCCGCCTATACTACCGGCACCGGAAAAGACGAAGCCGCTGCCACTGATGAGCACACTGCCGGGCTCCACCGTTTCCGTTATCAGAACAGACGTGGAGGTGGCAGCGGGAGTGAACTCCACCTCATCACCATTGCTGAACACCGCCGGCGCAGCATTCTCCAACCAGGAGGCATCTGTGGTATTCCAATTCCCTGAGTTCCAAGTGAGAGCAGCTTGAGCCGGCAGAAAAAGCGAAAGCAGCAAGGCTGCACGAAGCAGTGTGGGCAAGTGCGGTTTCATAATGCGCAATTTACCAGCGCACCGCCCAAATGCAAGATGTTTGACCTAGCTATTAGTGTGTAAGGTTCCCGCGCTTACAGCACATATTCGAACATGTGGAAAAGCTGCCACTTCACCTCCGGATAAAACAGGCGCACCTCGGCGCGTTTCTCGAAGCCCAGGCGGGTATACATCCGCCCCGTGGGCAGATTCAAATCTATCAGATCCAGGCGAATGGCCTTCTTGCCTTCTGCCCGGGCCCTGTCGATTACCGCGTGCATCATGGCAGAGCCCAGGCCCTTGCCCTGCATGCGGGTGGCAACCCCGAAGGCATGCACAATCACATACTCACCGGGAGCGGCATCCACCGCCCAGGGGATACCGTTGTAGCCCTCATTGGCCGCGCCGTTCACAATCATGGCACCGGCCACTCCCATCTCCCCCTCGGCAATCCAGAGTTCATTTCCGGCAATCGCGCTGCGAAGGTAATCATTGGAAGGATGCCCATCCTTATCCCACATAGGATGATGCGGCAAAACCGAAATATCATCTATCAGCTGATTGTAAAACGCACGGATGGCGGAAAAATCCGCATCCGTAGCCAGGCGCAAGGTAAATCCGGTGAGCATCGCAGACATGCAGCTAATGTAGCACGCCGGAGTGCCGGAGTAAACCCGTTAATCCGGCATATAGAGCAGAAGATAATGGGATGCAACTACTAACAAGACAGAAAAGACCAGCAACAGCAGGGGGCGAGCCATGAAAGTAAACACATTGAGCGCCATGGCGGCATCCGGGCGTTCCGCTTCATACACCAGTGCACGGCGGGCTCTCATGGCATCCTCCGCCGTGGAAAAATCCTCCGTGCCGAGGATATCAACCTCCTCCCCGCTGTGGGTGGTGTAAGAAAAAACAGGCACATAGCGGGTGGAACCATCGGTCTGAGTCCGAGGCAACGCACTGCTGGCATGCAATCCTCCCCTCAATGCACCCGCGCGTAGAATCAGCAAGCGTAATCCACGATAGGCAAAAAGAACGGCAAACCACACACAGGCCAGTGCCGCCAGCGGTAACACCGCTGACCAGAACACTTTAAATGTGGCGGTTGCTGCTATCATGATGCGCCATTATAATATAACATCCCGCACAGGTCAAGCCGGCTTGCGCGAAATGGCCCACACACCGGCAGCAATGCACAGCACGGCCACCACTTTCTGCCAGGTGAGCGCATCCACCCCCAGCAGGATGCCCACTATCGCTGCTATGATAGGCTGAATGTAATTATACGCCGTTACCGTAGGCGGTTCCAGGTGCCGCTGCCCCACTATCATGAGCAGATAGCTGATGAATGAGCCGAACACCACCACGTATGCCGAGCCCAGAATCTCCGGCAGCCCCAGCGATTCCCATGGCAAATTGTACACCTCTGCCCCCCATAGCGGAGACGTCAGCACGGCGGAGATGAGAAAAAGCCAGCGCATGAGCACCACGGGGTGGTACTTTCGAATCACCCCGCTGAAAAACACAAAATATAGTGAGGCGGAAAACTGCGATACCAGGCAGATGGCATCCCCCAGCGGTGAACCACTGCGCCCGCCATGCATCTGCGAGCCCAGAATGAGGATTAACGCCCCCGCCGCCGCTATTGCCAGGCCGGCCACGCGCCGCCAGGTAACTGCTGCGTGCAGAAACAGGGCAGCCAGAATAAAAGTGAACACCGGGGTGGTCGTTGTTATCACGCAGGCATTCGTGGGCGACGTGTACTGCACGCCCAGCACATAGCAGAACTGGTTGATTCCCATACCGCAGAGCGACATCAGCACCAGCGGCAGCCAATCCCTGCGCTCAATCTGCTGACGGGGAACCAGCGGCGAAACCAGCCAGAACAGCAGAGCCGCACCGCACAGGCGGAAACTCGCCATGCTCACCCCGGTCACCATGCCACTCTCCATGGCCCACTTGCAAAGCGGACTCATGAGACCAAAGCACACAAAGGCCCCCAGGGTCAGAAGGTGGGCTCGAATATGCGAATCCTGCGGCAGCATACGGTTCGTTGGCATTCACCGGGCAGCTGCACCGCTCATTTGCGGTTCACAATGAAGGTGCCCTTCTGCACATTCCGCCCCATCAGCGCGGCACTGGGTGTGGGCTCTACCCGGTAGGTGCCCTTGATGGTGTCGCCCTTGATGCGCCCCACCCAGGTAATGTTCACAAAGGTCTGCCCGTCGCCCTCGGAGCGCAGCGTCACATCCTTATCCATGATGAAACCTTCCATAATGCCGCTGCCATACAAATCTGTGGCCTCCAGCACCAGAATACCCTTTAATTTATCGCCATCCTGCTTGATGGTCATCTGCAGCCCGGAAGAGGAGCCTATCGTCTCGTTCCGGCACTCGCCCTTCCACACACCTTCTGCCGAATCTGAGCAGGACACCAGCACACAAGCCGCACCCAGCAGTGCTACTTTCTTATAGAGAGAGTTCATAGTAAGTTCGATTCTTATTCTACACCCTTTACGATGAATAGCAAGAAAAAGTTATCCACATTTTATCCACAAAGTTATCCACAATTTCACAGCCAATGAGCAAAAAAAGAACCGGGTGGTCCGCCTTTCAGCAGAACCACCCGGTGTAAAAGCTGGCTTCAATGAGTCAGCTGGCAGGACTTAGCCCTTGCAGCAGCAGCAGCAGATGCTGTCGCCCAGCTTCTTCATAGCCTCAGCGGCGCGGTTGGAGTAACCCCATTCGTTGTCGTACCAGCCGCAAACCTTCACCATGTTGCCGCCCACCACATAGGTGAAGCCGGCGTCGAAGATGCAGGAGTGGGGGTTGGACACGATGTCCTGAAGCACGAGAGCCTCTTCGGAGTACTCGAGGATGCCCTTGAGCGGACCCTCAGCAGCCTCCTTCATGGCGGCGTTCACTTCCTCCACGGTCACATCGCTCTTCAGCACGGCCACGAAGTCGGTCAGAGAACCGGTCGGGGTGGGCACGCGGAAGGAAGCACCGTTGAGCAGACCCTTGAGCTGGGGAATCACCTCACCGATGGCCTTGGCAGCGCCGGTGGTGGTGGGGATGATGTTGATGGCAGCGGCGCGCATGCGGCGGGGGTCGCTGTGCGGCAGGTCAAGGATGCGCTGGTCGTTGGTGTAGGAGTGGATGGTGCTCATCATGCCCTTCTCGATGCCCCACTTGTCGTTGAGAACCTTCACCATGGGGGAAAGGCAGTTGGTGGTGCAGGAAGCGTTGGACACGATGTTGTGCTTCTCGGCGTCGTACTCGTTGTCGTTGATGCCGATGCAGAAAGTCAGGTCAGGGTTCTTGGCGGGAGCGGAGATGAGCACCTTCTTGGCGCCGGCCTTGATGTGGCCCTCAGCCTTCTCGCGGGCGGTGAAGAGACCGGTGGACTCAAGCACCACGTCAACACCCAGCTCAGCCCAAGGAAGCTGATCCGGACCCAGCATACCGCCAACAATCTTGATGGGGTGGCCGTTCACAATCAGGTTGTCACCATCAACCTCGATGGTGCCCTTGAACTTGCCCTGCGTGGAGTCATACTTAAGCAGGTGAGCAGTGGTAGCGATGGGGGTAAGGTCGTGAATAGCAACAACCTTCTCGAGCTCGGCCTGGGACATGGCGCGAAGCACATTGCGACCAATGCGACCGAAACCGTTAATAGCGTATTTAGCCATAGTAGTATATAATGGTTTTTAAGATTAGACCCGCCCGGCCACCGGGCCTGGCAAGGCAAGAGTAAGTATATAGATTTCCACCCTCAGAGTCAACACAAATTTCCTTTTCCTGCCTAATTTCGCAGTGCAAGAAGCCTTTCCACATGCGGGAGAAGGTCCACATCTGCCGGCAGCCAGTCCACAGTGTGCAAAGTGGCGGCATTCAGCCAGCGGGAATCGGTATGTTCCCGCAGTTGCAGGGTTCCACCCCTTATCCTTGCCGCAAAGCACCGCATGCTCAGGTGAAAGGCGGGGTAATCCCACTCCACCGTGTGCACCAGCCTGCCCACTTCTATCTGCACCCCCAGTTCCTCCTGAATTTCACGAGTGGCGGCTTCCTGGGGAGTTTCGCCGGGTTCAATCTTACCGCCGGGAAACTCCCAGCCGCCTCCGTGCTTGTGTTCCGGGCATTTCACCGCCAGCACCTGCCCCGCTGCATCCAGAATGATAGCAGCCACCACCTCAATCACTTTCCGGGATTCAATCATCTCGCGCCGCAGCATAGCAGAGTTCCCCGCAGAATGCAAGCTCAGCCCTTCCGGTGCCGTGCGTGCCTATTTTCTGCGGAGGAGGCGCACCACGTAAAAAATGGCGGCAATGACCACGGCTGCGTCATCCAGCTGGCCGAAACCCAGCAGCGCATCCGGGATGAAATCGATGGGCGAGAGCACGTAAATGAAAGCCAGGATGTACAGCACCACACTGCGGGGGCTCCAGGGGGAGCCTTTGCGGGCTTCGCTCGCCAGTTTTTCGGCAACCTGCTGTTTCTTATTCATACGGGTGATTGGCATTTGAGGAAATACAGGCCGGTATAGATGCGGGGGTCGAGGGCAATCCCCTGCTCCACCCGGGCAGCCAGCCAGGCATCAATATCGTCCAGCGGAGCTTCGCGCACGGTGATATTCTCATTCTCCACCCCGCCGCCGGCTGCCACGCAGCGCAGCCCTGTGGCCAGGTAGAAGGACAGGCTCTCAGAGGTAAGACCGGGAGAGGACGGGCCATGGAAAAGGAACTTCATTTCAGCGGCTTCGTAGCCGGTTTCCTCCAGCAGCTCGCGGCGGGCTGCGGCGGCATCGCTCTCCGGGCCCTCATCGCCGCTGAGCCCGGCGGGAAAGCAGAGGCAGCGCTTCCCGATAGGCGGGCGGAACTCCTCCACCAGCAGCACCTTACCCTCCGGGGTGCAGGCAAAGACCATCACCGCGCCGGTGTTGTTCACGCGCTCGCAGTATTCCCAGCGGCCCTCGCGGACCATATTCAGAAACTTTCCTTCGTACAGCTTTTCCATAGTGAGAAAAAAGGGGCGGCAAGCTGAATCACCCGCCGCCCCGTAAAATGTTGAGCTTACATTATTACTCGCGCACCAGCTGCTGGAAGCGGGCCAGGATGCGCTTGGTCACGGGGCCTGCCACACCGGTGCCAATCTTGCGGCCATCCAGGGAGGTAGCAGCAATCACCTCGGCGGCGGAGCCGGTCAGGAAGCACTCATCGGCGCAGAGGATATCGAAGCGGTTCATCACCTTCTCCACGCAGGGGATGCCGAGCTCGGCGCAGATATCCATCACGGCGTGGCGGGTGATACCACCCAGGCCACCCTCGGTCAGAGGCGGGGTCTGCACCTCACCGTTCACCACGATGAAGATATTGTCGCCCGTGCATTCGGCCACATTGCCACGCTGGTTGAGCATGAGAGCCTCGCCGGCACCGGCGGCCACAGCCTCAATCTTGGCAGAAATACCGTTCAGGTAGTTCAGGCTCTTCACCTGCGGGCAGAGGATATCCGGGTTCGGGCGGCGGAAGGAAGAGGTAATCATGCTCAGGCCCTTCTCGTACATTTCCTTGGGATACAGGGCGATATCCTGCACGATGATGAACATGCTGGCCTTGGGGCAGTTGCGGGGATTCAGGCCCAGGTCGCCCACACCGCGGGTCACCACCAGGCGGATGTAGCCGTCCTCCATGCCACTGGCAGCCACCGTCTCATTCGTGGCGGCGCACACCTCCTCGAAGCTCCAGGGAAGCTCAATCATGAGGTAGCGCATGGAATTGAACAGGCGCACGATGTGCTCCTCCAGGCGGAATACCTTGCCGGAGTAGAAGCGGATGCCCTCGAAGCAGCCATCACCATACAGAACACCATGATCAAAGACGGAGACCTTGGCCTCGTCCCGGTCAACCAGCTTGCCATCAAACCAGATTTTCATGAGATTGTTAAGAAATTTTTGTGAACGGCAGCATTATACGCCCTTTTTTGCACAAAGAAAGCAGAAAAACGCGGCATGCCCGTTTTTTATCATTGAATGCAACCCGCAAGCATTCTATCATGGCAGGTGAAATGGAGCATCCCGGCAAAAACTGGAACCGCATCGAAACCTGGGGCAACAAGGTCCTGGACCGCTTTCTGCCAGCCAAAGCACTGCGGTGGTGCTGGGGCGTGCTGCAGGCGCTCCTTTCCCTGCTGCTGGCGATGTTCACCCTGCAGGCAACACTGGGAGTGGCATGCATCAATGTTGTGATGGTACATTATCTGACCGCTGAGCGCATCATCTCATGCGGCAACGCAGCAGTCAATCCCCAGAATGAAGGAAAGCTCATCAAGATTCAGGGGAAACTCACACACTCCGAACCGATGCATGACCCCGTATTGGATGTGCGCATCGATGTGCCCTGCGCCAGGCGCGTTTTCACCCCGAACGACGAGGGAATCCACTCGCTCAAAACTCCCCCGCCGATTCTGGACACGCTGCGTACGGGGCCGAGCCTCCTTTCCTCCGAAACCAGCATCGGGGCTTATCGCATCCTGAATCATGCTCACGATGTGCTGATCTGGGATGAGTGGCATGCCCCGGCAGCCCCCGGCGATATCAGCCTCGGCACCCCGGCCGGGGGATTCTCCCTCACTTGGGAAAACCCCTATTCCGCAGATTCCCGGCTTCAGTTACGCAATGCGGATGGGGTGCTGCTGGGCACGGTCACTTACCGCGTGCCTGAGCCGGAAGAGCCGCATCTCTACCTCTTCGGGCGCCAGTTGGATGGCGCCCTGGACATGGCGCAGCAGGATACACATACCCTCTACTCCGCCGGCTCCTGGGCTGAATGCGATCGCGATTCCCATTTTGGCTTTGAACCTTTCCACATTTCCCTGCTTCTTATCGGCCTGCTCATTCAGCTCGGTTTGTTGTACATGCTGCTCGGCACGCTGCGGGCCGCGTGGTGGAACCTGACCCGCATGGCGGATTTCCTGCGTTTCAGGCTGCACCATGCCGCGCTGTATGCGTGCGGCATCCTCTGCCTGCTCGCCAGTGGGTGCGGGTGGCTTATCCTCATGGCCATATCGTCTCGCGCACCCTCCCGGCTCCTGATAATCGGGCCGCTCTTCCTGGCAGCCGGGCTCATGCTCCTGATATATGCCGTGCAGCAATGGCGCCGGAAAAAATGAACAGATTCAGCCATTAACCCATCATAACAGATAGCATGGAACATCCCGGCCACGTCTGGAACGCCATTGAATCCCGGGTCAACAAGTACCTGGGGCGCATTCTGCCGGCCCAGGTGCTGCGCTGGCTCTGGGTTCTGGTGCATGGTGGGCTGGTCTTCTATGGCGGGCTCATCACTCTCTTTATCATCGTGATGACCGGTGCCTTGCTTTCCCACATAACAGGAGCCTCGCTGCAGGAACAGGCCGTGCATGCCCCGGCGGATATGGTCAACCCGGCAAATGATGGCAAGCTGGTCAAAATCTGCGGCCGCGTCAGCATCCCAGCCCCCGCCTGCGACCCTCTGACCGGGGTGAGAGCTCACGTCATCCGACTGGAGCGGATATCGAACAGGGATGAATGCTTTTACCCGCACACGCTGAACGTGGGTGCCTTCACCCTCGTGAACTATGAGGAAGAACTCAGGTATGGAGTCGATGAAGTAATGCCTGCTCCCCTCCAATTCGGGCAACCCGCCCAGGGGTATTCCTTCCGGCCCGGCGATGAGTCACAGAACTTCTTCGAACTCATTTCGACTCAAAGCTCTGAACGCTCGCGCGTGCGATATCTTACCTACAGCGAAGATACCCTCTACCTCGTCGGGCGACAAGTGGGCAATGTCCTCGATTTCAGTGATCCGAAGGCTGCTATCTTTACCTTCCGACCTGACAACTGGGAAAACAACAACCCGCGCCCACACGATGGCGCAGGATGGAAAGACTTCTGCCTCGCAGTCATGATGCCTTTCTTTGCGTATTTACCGCTGCTGTTCGTCCTGGGGAGCCTGCGCTCCGGGCTCTGGCATGCCACCGGCGGGCGAGACCTCCTGCGGCTGCCCCTCTGCGAAGCAACCCTGCTGCTGGAAGCCGGCAGCATCTGCTTGATTTACGGGCTCATCCGCATGAATGAGCCCTCCCCCACTCCTACCCTGGGGCTGGCAGCCGTCATCCTGGCTCTCGGTCTCCTGGCCCACTCCCTCCGCCGCTGGCATTCCCTGCGACCATACCCCTGACGTACCACAGAAAACCCCGGTGCCTCGCGGCTCCGGGGTTTCCAAACCAATAGAAAGAAAGGGGATTCTTTAGCCCAGGGTCGGCTTCTTGGCGCGACGCACAGCACCGAAGCGCTTCTGGAACTTGTCGATACGACCCTCGGTATCCACGAACTGGTTCTTACCGGTGAAGAAGGGGTGGGAATCGGAGGTGATACCGCAGGAAATCACATAGTGCTCAACACCGTCGATTTCTTCCTTCTTGGCGGAAGTAGCGGTGGAACGGGTGATGAAACGGCGGCCCGTGGTGATGTCCACGAACACAACGGGGTTGTACTTGGGATGGATGTCAGCTTTCATAGTCTTTCAGGCTGCGTTACCGTCGCAGCGCGCCGAGATTTTACTACGCTTTTCTTTATTGTCAAGTCGTATTTTCCCTTCTATCCTCATTTTGACATGAATTTCAAGATTTTTCACATTTCCTTGCAAATTGGTAGAAATTACCGTTGACAGAGCAGCTTCTTTATGCTATTTTAGAATTGTTCCAAGCAACAAGATAGAAAGGAAACCAATTATGAGCAACTATACGTCCACCACCGTACATGAAGGAAGCATGCGCTGCGTTACAAGCTTTCCGCAAGGCAAGGCTATATTCACCACCGATGTAGGCTCCGCCCTGGGTGGACGAGGGGAGCGCCCCTCTCCTGCGCAGATGCTGGCCGCAGCCGTAGCCTCGTGCATGGCCAGCATGATGGCCTTCATGGGAGCCCGCCGCGAGCTGAACACCGCCGGCATTTCCATAGAAGCCGGGTATGAAGAAGGCAAGAACGGCATCACGGCACTGAGTTTCCACATCACGGTACCGAATCCGACCACGGCGGGAGAACGCGCTGTGCTGGAAGCCGCGGTGAAGGGCTGCCCCGTGGGTGCGGCCATTGCCCCCACCGTAGAAAAGAAGATTTCCTGGACCTGGGCCGAGTGACCCACTATAGGCTGACAACAGAAGACACAAACCAAAGAGAGAAAGGTGACCGGGAGGGGCAAGTGTGTGGCCTCTCCCGGTTTCATTTACCAGCCCGGGTACATTTCACTTGCCGGGCAGAATCGCATCTGCTACACTCTGGACATGAAGCACCCGCGAATTCGCAGATGGACAAAGCGCCTGGGCATTTTCCTTGGCAGTGCCGCACTGGCCATGCTGCTGCTCACGGGAGGAGGGACGGTATGGCTCTGGTGCTGGAGCTGGGATGGAGCCCCGGTGTTTCATGAGAGTTGGAATGAAGCCGAGCGCGCCGCACTGCTGCAACTGGATGACGAGCTCCGCCAGGCTCTGCAGGAAACCGTTTCCTCAGTGGATGCCAGACCGGATTTTTCCGGGTTGCTGGAGGGGCAGAACAATCTGGAAGCATTGGCAGATGAACTCCACACCATCTATATCGGCAGGGAGCTGAGCGCAAAGTTCCACGAGCAGTTGCACCGGGTGGCCGGGAATGGCAATGGAGCAGATGACGAGCTGATTACTTATGGCACAAACCCAGCCCACCAGACAACGCTGGCCATCTGGGCGGCACTAACCGGCAATCTGCCCGCACTGGAAGCACTCGTTGCCCACGGTGCCAATCCGAACACCCTCCTTTATGACGACAAAGGCACCGAGATGGATACCCCGCTCACGCCGGTCATCAACGGTTGCTTCCTGAACGGCGAACGTGTACCTTGGGAGAAACGGCGAGAAACGGCGGATTTCCTGCTGCAGCATGGAGCCGATATCAATGGCACCAAGCGCGTTATCGGGCTCGCTTGCGACCTTCCCCTGGTGCTGCATGGTGAAAGTGCACCCTGGCTCTGGGCTCTCGACCACGGCAAGACCATGAGTATCGAAAATCTCTGCAACATCGTGGCAGAAGAAGGTGCCATGCCCGTTCTCGAACGCATCCTGCGCGAAAAACGCATTGATATCAATGATGTGAGCGGCACAAAAACCGCGTTGCAGGCACTTCTGCACCCACTGCGATATGTGCCGGACGATGAGGCATGGCAGGAACTCCAGGAGCGGCAGATAGAGCCGCGGCTCGATATGCTGCTGGCCGCCGGCGTCGTCCCGGCCCTGCTTCCGAAAGAGGCAGAAGCTCAACGCCCCGGCGAAAGTGATAATGAATACCACGAGCGGTTGCTCAATACACGCGCCTGTGATGATTTACCCGCAGACATCGTTCTCTCCGCTCTGGAACAGGCAGAGCTTCCCCAGCACCGGGAGCTCTGCCAGCGCATTCTCAACACACTACGCGCCGTCGGAGCCGAAAAGCCGGCCAGTTCCACATCTCCGGACGCGCCCTGAGCCCCGCTTCGCGGCATGCGCAGCCCCCATGCAGGGAGACAGAAAAGACAAGGCACAGAGCGAGGTGCTCAGGTATTTACTCATGGTTCAGATACAATCCGGGTATTGGGGGAAAGACCGTAAACCTGGGGCTCATACATGAGCTGAGCCTGGGCGGGCGGCGCGGCAGAGGTGCCGGCGCGCTTCACGCGGGCGTAGTACTGCATGTTGAGCAGGTCGCGGCCCTCCCAGCGGGTGCAGAAGCCGCGCACACGGTCAGCCAGGTATTCGCGGTGGTCGAACCAGAAGCTCCAGTGGGTCGGCTCCAGCCCGGCAGCCTGCCCGGGCACATTCGGGTTGATGGCCTCCATGCAGGCGGGCAGATAATCCTCCAGCACCAGATATTTCAGTTCATCTGCTACCTTGGCGCAGGTGAGCGTGACACGCACCACATCGCCCACCTTGAAAGAGGTAGCGGGGCGCCACACACCATCTGCCCCCCTGGTCTCATACAGGCGGGTAAGCTGCAGACCGCACTCCGTCACGCCCGGGTAGTCAGTGGCAGACGGCAGAGCCCGCACGCTGAAGGTGGCATACACCGTGCCCTCCTTAGCCGCCAGCGTAGCGGGCAGCGTCTTCATCTCCTGCCCCGCCTGCCAGGGCAGCGGCACGGTGGTGCTACCTTTGTCCAGCTTGATTTCCGTGCCATCCTGCAGCACCAGGGTAGCCTCGCCACCCTCATTTTTCCTGAGTTTCAGATACTCCGCCAGTGCCAGCAGGGTCCAGGCGTGGCGCTGCGTGGTTCCGTGGCGGTAATCGCGCCCGACTGTGCGCATCCAGCTGCGGAAAGCCGCATCCCCCTCAGCCGGGGTGGTCAGCAGGGAAAGGATGAACTGCATGCCAGCGCGCGACTCGCGGTCGAGGCAGGCAGCCTTCTTCTCCAGCGACTTACGCAGAACCGACATCATGCCCTCCGTGTTGCCGCGGGTCCGGGCAAGGCAGAACTTCGCCATGGCAGAAAGCTCGCTGGTATCTGCCTTCCAGAGGAATTGGAGCAGATTCTCCAGTTTTTCCTCAGGCACCTCGTAGCCCTGCTCCTGCGCCAGCTTCAGCACACAGGCCGCATGAGCACTGGCCCACAGACAGGACTCGCGCTGGCCAGCCCAGTAGGCCAGGCCACCGTCCTTGCACTGGCGGTTAAGGAGCTCGGCAATAATCTCCTTCACGGTATTCTTCACCTCCTCCGGGCTGGTTCCGGCCATGAGCGGGCAGAACGGCGCCAGGTGGTCATACAGCAGCCAGGGGATGAGCGCCGAGGCCCGCTGCTCGGTGCAGCCGTAGGGGTAGGTCAGCAGGAAATCCGCAGCCCCGGCCAGGTGCAGAAGAGGATTGGCCGAGACCTGCAGCTCCACCCTGCCGCGGGTGGCAGATGCAACATCCGTCCCCAGGAGGCCAGCAAGGGATTGTACGGAATCCCCCGCTGAAATCGCAAGGCGGTGCACTTCCTTGAGCACCGGCGCAGGGAAACGCACCTCGAATTCGCCCTGCACCGCATCGCTGCCGGGCTTGCCGAGCGCCGTCCAGCGCAGCTTCTGTTCGCCTTCCGAGGCAGCCTTGAAAGGGAAGTACAGGGTTTCCTGCCCGTGTGCAGCCAGCGTTATCTGCTGCGGAGCGGCCGCGCCTTCGAGGGTGACAGTCCAGGTGCCGGCCTCATCCGTATTGTTCACGATGGAAAGCGGCAGGCGCAGCTCATCGCCCAAGCTCATGAAGAGCGGCGTGCCCGGGGTGAGCATCACGGGCTGGGCCACGGTGAATTCACCCGAGGCAGAGCCGAAGCGCTTGCCGCCCTTATCCAGAGCCACGGCAAACACGCGGTAGGTCGTGAGCGTGTCCGGCAGCTTCACTTCCGTGGAGAACCGCCCATCGGCATCAGCACGCAGCGCCCCTTTCCACACGGCAACAGGCGCAAAATCCGTACGCAGACGCGGCGCCGTCATTTCGCTTCCGCCAGCCACTTTCCCCGGGCCTGCCCCCATCGCCATCGGCGCCGGGGCGGCATCCAGGCCGATGCCTACATCTATGTCTATCCCCTCCTCCGTAGCGGCATCCATCATTGCATCCATGGCCACCTCCTGAACAGCAACAGGTTCAGCAGAGGCCTTCTTGCTGTAGTAAGTAGCCGCGCGATTCAGGCGAGCCCCATCGGCGGCGCTGCACACAACACTGTAGACGCCGTATGATGCCGGGGTAAGGGAATACCCCTTGCCCACCAGGTCACCGCGCCAGATGCCGGGCATGAGACCGGGCTCACCCACCAACCGCTGACGTCGATACGGAGCCCCGGCCCCGGTGAGGCTGAAACGGCGCGACCCGCCACGGCAGAAGAATGATTCGGGGTCGGGTTTCTCATACAGCCCAACAGAAAGCATACCGGCATCCACCGCGTAGAGGGTCACCTCCGCATCGGCGGGCTGTCCATCTGCCAGAACGCGGCCCGAAAGCGTCACCGTCTCCGCCGGGCGGCAGACCTGCTGCGGCAGGTTCAGCTCCACATCCAGGTGATATTTCGAAATGGGCACAAAACATTCCCCATGGCAGACTAGCGGAGCATTCTGAGTATCAGCCGAGGGCAGCACCAGGGTGGCACTCACCGTGCCTTCCTCTCCGGCTTGCAGCGGCACCCGGTGGGTCTGAATCCCGGCCTGCACCGGGAGCACCAGGTGGCGCAACTTCTGCGCGCAGCCAATGAAGAGATGCGCCTGCGCGGCCATCGGCAGCTCGCAGCGCAGCTCCAGCTCACCCGACTTATGCTCCAGCTTCAGCTCGGGAGACTCCGCTCGCGGACGGAAGAACCAGAGCGGATGCGTCGTGGTGCTTTCGCGTCCTTCGGCATCGCGAGCACTGATAACCCAGGCATCAGCATCGGGGTACTTCTCGCGGGCATCGAAGGGCAAGGGGAGACCAAGCTCACAGTTGGCGGGCACCGTCATGCTGCCGCCCCAGAGTTCCACCTTACGGTCTTCCATCTTTCCTAACCCATTATCTCCGACAATGGGTTCACGCTTATGCTGAATAAGTTTCAGATTCAGCTGCTGCTCACGCCCCAGCACCTTATTCGTGCGGGCATCGAAAAGCTTCACCCGGCCATTCGCGTTGCGCACATAGAAATCAGCAGGGTATACGGGCTTGCACACCCCGGGTATCCGCACATATTCTTCGCGGTCGTTCACCACACTGCCGCGCACGCAGATGTCGCGGCGCTCCCTGAGCGGTTCCTTCAGCTCCCGGGTGAGGCTGGCCTTGCCCTCAGCATCAAGCTTGAGCTCAACCTGCTCGTTTTCCAGATTAAGGAAACAATCTGCCCCCGCCAGCGGCACCCCGCTGTAATCCACGGCTGAAACACGCACAGTGTAACTCTGCGGAGCCACAGGATTCACCTCCAGCTCCATAGCTGCCTTGAACGCATCCCGGCGGAATACCTGGCAATTGGCAGAAATCCACTGATGGAACCTGCCGCACTCCACGCCGATGGAGTAGAAGCCGGTCACATCGTCCTCGCCCTTCGGCAGCTGGAACTGAGCCTCAAAAGCGCCGAACTCTCCCAGCGAAACCTCGCGGGTCTGCAGTTCTTCCCCACTCGGCGAGCGGAAAATGAGTTTTGCCTTCTTCTGAGCCGGGATGGCGCAGCTGCCATCGGCCAGCTTGTGGCGCAGAATACCGCGCACATTGATGGTATCGCCGGGGCGGTACAAGGGGCGGTCCAGCACCAGCATGGTGGATTGCCCACGCCCCCGGGAACCGGCACTGCGTCTCTTGCCGTGCCACAGATTGAGCAGCACGGAGTCCTCCCCGCTGCGCACTTCCACCAGACCATTGATGGCAGAATCCTCCGGCAACCAGGCAATGCCGTTCTGCACAGTCAGCTGGCACCGGGCACCGGACTTGTCACTGTAAGTCACCGTGCCGGACTCCACCGGGGAGCCGTCCGAAAAGCGATTCACCAGGATGGCGGCATCGCCCACAGCCACATTCAAATCCGTAACCTGCACCACCACATCCTGCTGCGAATCCAGCGATTCAGCAGGTTTCCTGTGCAGCTGCAGCGCACTCCGCACCCCGGCATTTGCTACAGGCTGCAAGCGCAGCAGATACGTGCCGGGAGCCACAGGGCCGCCGATAGCAGAATCGAGCGGGAGCACGGCCTCACCGCTCTGCAGCAGGCCACCGGCTCCGGCGGGATGCTGCATTCCGGGCAAGGGTGTGGCTCCCGCCAGCACCTCAGCGCTGCGTGCTGCTCTTTCTTTTTCTTCATCGCGCAGACGAATCAGCTGGTTAACATCCTGTGACCTGGCACTATTGTTCACCTCCAGACCGAGCTCACGGCGGGCATCCAGCATATCACAATCCAGTTGCCGGGCCAGCACCCGGGCAGAATTGCTCAGGCGCCCCTCCACGGCCAGAGCCCGCTTATCTTCCGCTACGCGCCAGGCACTCACCTTCACGGAATCCAGGTTCGTATACGGCAGGCGCAGGTTATGGTCACCTTTCAGGGGTACTTGCACGGCCTCGCCATATTGCAGCACGGGCCAGGCGGGGTTCAGCGCAATGCGGTGGCGGTGCTCCGCGGCCAGTCCCCAGCCCAGAGCCGACTTGGTATCACCCGGCAGCACCACATCCAGTACTGCCGGCACCGGGGCACTCACCTCCACAAAGAAACCGAGCGCCAGCCCCTTCGGGGTATAGGAAAAATCGCCACCCGGGCGTACCCAGTGCGGGCCAACCATGGGCAATTCCTGAGCCCCGGCGTAGCGGAACTCCAAGCGCTGGCCATTCAGCATCAGCTGTTTTTTACCATCCCCGGTTCTTGCCGCCACCTGCTCACCCACCGCCAGCTGCATGCGGTCAAACAGCCCCGGCAGCTCTGCTGCCTTCATAGGTTCGCTGAAAAAGACACGCAGACGGCAGGTCTTGTTTTCATGCAACACCCACTCCACTCCAGAGCCCAGCTCTGCTTTCGGCACCAACTCACAGACAGGATCCGCCGTGGCAAAGCCCTGCGCCTTCTCCGGCAGGAGAAGCAGGTGCCATTCCTTCTCCGGCTCCAGCGGACTTACCGGGCGCACGACCACATGCCCCGGCAGCGGGGTATCGGGGGTGAGTTTTTTCCACACGTCTTCGCCGCGATTCTCCAGGATGCGCAGTGTATTCAGAGTCACGCCGTGCTTCAGGCATGCCGGCTCGAGCGTCGTCTCCACTGTCGTGCTGTAACGGACTTCCTCGAGCTCTTCATCCCAGTGGGCCTCCCGGAATACAAAGCGTAAGCCGCAATCGGGCGAGAGCCCGCGGCTTTCACGGGTCAGGTGGTGATTAGCGCTCACCACAACGCCCACTCCCTTGTCATCCATGAAATCCTTTCCGCTCAGGGTATCATCCGGGCAGAAAAAAACACGTTCCTGCTGCGGCGCCTCTGCCCCGCCCAGATATGTTGTGCCGGGATTCAGGCGGAACCTGTATTCCGTGGCGCAGGAAGTGCCCACCGGGAAACTGATACGCAAGGTATCCTGGTCGCGCCACACGCCGGTGGGCTTGAACTGAGCATCGCCGGTGATAGTGAAGATATCGCGCCCGAGGTCCTTGTCACTCAGACCGGAGGTATCGTCGTAGTAGCCATTGTGCACAGCAGTCTGACTCACCAGTGGTTCCGGGAACTTGAACTCCACGATCTGCTCATAACGGTCAGGGCGTAGTTTCGGCCATTCAGCCGAATGGGCAGGAAACAGGGCGGCAGCGCAGCCCAGCAGCAGGATGGGAAGATGTTTCATAGACGTTTGGTTCCAGTTTCAATCAAGGTTCACTTTTGATTCGGGCATTCGGAGAAAGACCGTAAACCTGCGGTTCATACATGAGCTGGGCCTGCGCAGGCGGGGCCATGGAAGTGCCGGCGCGCTTCACACGGGCATAGTAACGCAGGTTGAGCAGGTTCCTGTCTGCCCAGCGGGTGCAGAAGCCACGCACCCGGTCGGCCAGGTACTCGCGGTGGTCGAACCACTGGCTCCAATCCAGCTCCGGGAGCCCGACAGCCTGACTGGGCACATTCGGGTTGATGGCCTCCATGCAGGCGGGCAGATAATCCTCCAGCACCAGGTACTTCAGCTCATCTGCCACCTTGGCACAGGTGAGCGTGACGCGCACCACATCACCCACCTTGAAACTGGAGGCAGGGCGCCACACGCCGTCTGCCGACCTGGTCTCATACAGGCGGGTGACCTGAAGCCCGCGCTCTGTCACCCCGGGGTAATCCGTGGCAGACGGCAGAGCCCGCACACGCAGCGTGGCATACACCGTGCCACCGGCAGCAGCCAGTGTGGTGGGCAGCGACCTCATCTCCTGCCCCGGCTGCCAGGGCAGTTTCACCACGGTGGCTTGCTTGCCCAGCTGCATCTGCGAGCCGTCCTGCAAGGCAAGTATGGCCGAGCCTCCCTGCTCTTTCTTGAGGTTGAGGTATTCCACCAGGGCAAAGAGCGTCCAGGAATTGCCCTGGGTGGTGCCGTGGCGATGGTCGCGGCCCACGCTGCGCATCCAGGTGCGGAAGGCCGCATCTGCCGCATCGGGGTTCTCCAGCATGCTGAGCATGAATTGCAGGCTAGACTTCGTTTCGCGCAGAATCCAGTCGCGGGATTCATCCTCTTTCAGCATTTCGCGCAGAATATCCTTCATCTGCCCGGTCTTGCCGCGGGTGCGGGCAATGGCAAAGCGCGTGCGGGCCGATTCTTTGGCAGCAGAGGTCCACCACAGGTAGCTGTAGAGCCTGTCCATGGCATCCTCGGGCACTTCGTATCCCATTTCCTGCGCCAGTTTGAACACATAGCCCACATGCGCCGTGGCCCACAGGCTGGAGTGGTTCCACCCGCCCCAGTAGGAAAGGCCTCCATCCTCGCACTGACGAGGCAACAACTCATCAATCACTTTCTGCACCACCTTCTTCACATCCTCCGGGGGAGTCTGAGCCATCTTCGGGCAGAAGGGAGCCAGGTGTTCATACAGCAGCCAGGGAATGAGCGCCGAGGCCCGCTGCTCGGTGCAACCGTAGGGGTACGCCAGCAGGAAATCCGCCGCCCCGGCCAGATGCAGCAGCGGATTGGCCGAGGCCACCAGCTCCAGCTCGCCGCGCGTGGCGGTACCCACCTCGCTGCCCAGCAGCGTGGCCAGCTGCACCGCAGCCTCGCCCGGAGCGAGGGTGAAGCGGTGCGTTTCCTTGAGCACCGGCGCGGGGAAACGCACGGAGAACTCGCCCTGCACCGCATCGCTGCCGGGTTTGCCAATCGCGGTCCATCGCAGCTTCTGCTCACCTTCCGCTGTGGCCTTGAAATCGAAGAAGAGCGTGCCGCTCTGGCGCGCGCCCAGCGTGATTTCCTGCGGGGCGGCTGCGCCCTCCAGCGTGACACACCAGGTGCCGGCTTCATCGGTATTGTTCACGATGGAAAGCGGCAGGCGCAGCTCATCGCCCAGGCTCATGAAGAGCGGCGTGCCGGGCGTGAGCATCACGGGCTGCGCCACGGTAAACTCGCCCCTGGATGAGCCGAAGCGCTTGCCGCTCCTGTCCACCGCCACGGCAATCACCTCGTAGGTGGTGAGCGTGTCCGGCAGGGTCACCTGGGTAGAGAAATGGCCACTGGCATCGGTGCGCAAAGCTCCCTTCCACACCGCCACCGGAGCAAAGTTGGTGCGCAGCCGCGGGGCCGCCCCGGGTGCATCCGGCATGGCGGCATAAAGGGGGCCTTCATCCGCGCCCTCCCTCTCTTCGGCTTCTTCATCTCCCGGGAGGACAACTGGAGCCGGAGCTACTGCACAGGCTTCCTGATATTGTTCGCCGTAAGATAAAGCATCGTCCAACATGGTCAGTATGCCCTTCCTCTTCCGGGTGATTCCCATGGCGCCACTACCGGAAATGATACCTTTTATTAAAAGCCCGCCTCTGGGGACAATACACACAGACGGAGTAAGTGAATACCCCCCGCCCACCAGATCACCGCGCCAGAATCCGGGCATAAACCGCAACGCCAAACTCCGGGCTCCGGAATCAGAGTCTGCTTCCCGATGCAGAGAGAACGAACGTGCATCACCGGTAAAGAAATAAGCCTCCGGGTCGGGGTAATCATAATGCCCTACGGAAAGCATGCCGGCATCCACGGCATAGAGGGTCACCTCGGCCTCTGCGGGCTTGCCGTCTGCCTGTACCTGACCGGAAAGCGTAATCGTCTCTGCCGGGCGGCAGACCTGCTGGGGCAGATTCAGCGATACCGCCAGATGATAGCGGCAAATGGGCACAAAGCAGGTCGATTCCGCACAAACAGCTTTATCCCCTGGTTTCTGCCCCGGCAGAACCAGCGTGAAGCTGAGCGTTCCTTCCTCGCCCTCCGCAAGCGGCACGCGATACGTCTGCTTGCCCGCCTGCACCGGCAGGGTCAGGTGGCGCAGCTTCTGCCCGCAACCCACCAGCACATGGGCATGCCCGGCATGCGGCAGCTCCGCCAGCAACTCAGCCGCGCCATCAAGGGCCGTGACTTTCAGCTCCGGACGGACCTCATCCCTGGTTCTGAAATTCCATGTCCGCCTCCTGGTTTCACAGCAGCGCCCGGCTGCATCACGACCGGTAGCTACCAGCCAGTCTGCCTTTCCGAGCAGGGCTTCCATTTCCTCCGGGAACGGTAATCCCAGCTCACAATTAGCCGGCACGGTAAGGCTGCCGCTCCAGAGCGCAACCTCCTGTTCCCTGCAATAGCCCAGACCGTTGGGGCCGGGGGTACACTGTTCCTGATTATCCACCAGCTTCAGCTGCACCGTCTGCTCACGATTCAGCAGCTTGCCTGTGCGGGAATCCATCAGCTTGATGCGCTTGCCCTCGCACTTGATCCAGAAATCGGCAGGGTAGATATCCTGCCGCAATTCCTTGATTTTCACGTATTCCTCGCGGTCGTTCACCACATCGCCACGCACCACGATATGCTGACTTTCCCGCATGGTTTCCGTCACCTCGCAGGGGATGACCGCCTTCCCCTCTGCATCCAGCGTAATTTCCTTCTGCTCACCGGAGATAACCAATTTGCAACGGGCACCGGACAGCGGGGTGCCGCTGTAATCCACCGCCGACACGCGCAGCTTGAATGACTCCGGCGCCACCGGGTCGATATCCAGCTTGCGCTCAACCTTGAACGCATCGCGCCGGAACACCTCGCAGCGCACCGCTGCGCTTTCGCGGAAATAACCGCATTTCACCTGCACTTCATACCTGCCGGTCACGTCATCCTCACCGGTCGGCAGCGTAAATGTGGTCTCGAAGGCACCGAAATCCCCGAGCGGCAGCTCGCGGCTTTCCAATTCCTCGCCATTCGGGTGGAGCAGTTTTACGCTCACGGTCTTTTCCTCAGGAAGGGCAGCGCTGCCGTCCGTCTGCAACCTGCGCAGCACCCCACGCACATGCACCTCATCACCCGGGCGGTAGAGGGGGCGGTCCAGCACCAGCAGGGCGGATGCCTTTTCCGAAGACAGCGCAGGGTCATCAAACTCACGCCGGGTGCTGAACGGAGCCCGCACCAGCACCACATCGGCCCCGGAGCGCACCCAGACTTTGACACCGCCATGCCAATCCTGCGGCAGCCAGACGATACCGTTGCGGATATCAAGCTGCCGGGGCTTATCCTCGCTATCAAGCCAGGAAATGGTGCCCTCCGCCACCGGGCGGCCATCCGAATAGTGATTCACCAGGATGGCGTCCTCACCGAAGCTCACGTTCAAATCGGTCACCTGCACCACCACATCGCGCCGGGAATCGAGAGATTCCTCCGCGCGTTTCAGCTGCCGGAGCGCATCGCGAACTTGCGGATTGGCCTCAGACTCAAGCCGCAGCAGGTACATGCCGGGCAGCGGCTCGCGGCCTATGGCATCATCGAGCCGCAGCACGGCTTCGCCACTCTGCAACATGCCATCGGAAAGCGCCGGAACCCGGCAACCCGGGAAAGGAGTGGCATTCTTCAACACCATGCGGCTTCGCGCAGCTGCCCACTTCTCCGACTTGCGGGCAGCAGACAGACGCTCATCAGCCGCTTCCTCAGCCTCAGAATCTTCCATCCCCCGCCTGTAGCGGGATTTCACCATATCATACCGCAGCTTACTCTCGGCCACGCCGGAAGTATCGTGCAGTTCATGCCGGAAAGCAGAAGCCGTCATGTCATGCGCCAGGCGCCAGGCCTGCACCTGCACACCGCTCACATTAGCCGCAGGAATGCGCAGACGGCGCTCTCCCTTCAGCGGCACAATCACATCTGATTCCGGCAGAAGCCGGGGCCAGGCAGGATTCAGCGCAATGCGGTGGCGGTGCTCACCGGCCACCTTGAAGCCGAGATGCGACTGCGTATCCGCCGGCAGCACCACATCCAGCAGAGCCGGAGCCGTGGCAGATACCTCCACCACAAAGCCCATGCACTGCCCCTGCGGCACATAGCCCAGGAAAGCAGATTCTTCCTCCTCGTCATCATCATCATAGCGGCAACCCTGCTGCACCGGCTCCATCTCCAGCACCCCGGCATAGCGGAACTCCAGGGTCCCGGTCTCCAGTTTGAGACGCTTTTTCCCGGTTCCGGCAGATTCAGCGGCATTGGTTCCCACCGCCAGCTGCATGCGGTCGAAAAGCGCCGGCATATCTACCGTGGACATGGGGTTGCTGAATCGCACTTCCAGCCGGTATCCCTTGTCAGCATCGGTCAGCCATTTCACGCCGGTGCCCAGCTCAGGCAACGGGTTCACCTCGGTGCACACGGGAAAATCTCCGCGGAACCCCTGTCCCTCCTTCGGCTGAACCAGCAGGTGCCACTCATCATCTGCCGACAGGGGTTTCACCGGGCGCACCACCACATGCCCCGGCAGCGGACTGTCTTCCCTCAGCTTGCTCCATACCTCCCTGCCCCGCTGCTGCAGCTGCCCCAGCGATGCACCGGTAATCCCCTGCTTCAGGTATGCGGGTTCCACCGTGGCCTCAACGCGCCCCACGTAATAGGTATTCCCCGTCCAGAAGCTCGACTTTGCCTTTCGGAACACAAAGCGCAACGGGGTGGACGGCGAAAACTCCATGCTTTCCTTCGTACGATACTGCTGCGGGCACACCACAACCCCCAGCCCCCGGGCATCCATGAAGGATTTGCCCTCCAATTTATCAGCCGGACAGCGGAACTTCACCGGCTCCGTCGGCACAGGCTCACCGCCCAGGTAGGTGGTGCCGGGCTTTATCCGGAAGGTATACTCCGTGGCGCAGGAGGTGCCTTTCGGGAAACTGATGCAAAGTTCATCCTGGTCCGTCCACCGGGCGATGGGTTTGTGCTTATCATCCCCGGTAATGGTAAACAGATGCCGCCCCAGGTCTTCATCACTGTAGTTGTATCCGTCATATCCCCTTCCATTGCCCACCACGGTCATGCTGACCAGCGGCTGGGGGTATGTCAGCTCCACACTCCGGTGGCCTTCGAACACACTCGGCACCTCATCCCCCGCCGCCACAGGCAGCACAGATGCCATCAGAACCTTGGAAATCAATCTCATGCGTTTCATAGAACAATACCTCTCTGTATTCTAGCACAGCAGCGTGCCAAAACAAGCAAATTGTACGTTTTTCCGCCCCGACTCCCTCGAATTCCATCCATCCGGGCCTCGGCCCCCCCAAACACTGAAAAAGGCAGAAAAAAACAGATTTTTCCACCGAAAACGCATTTTGTGCAAAAAAAGGCTTGCGTCCGGCGCGGAGATGAGTATAATAGCCCCGCTTCCACGCAACACCCGGAAACGGGGATGCGGAATAAGCAAAAAGCGGATGTAGCTCAGTGGTAGAGCGCAACCTTGCCAAGGTTGATGTCGTGGGTTCGAATCCCATCATCCGCTCTCCAACAGAAAAACACGCGGATGTAGCTCAGTGGTAGAGCGCAACCTTGCCAAGGTTGATGTCGTGGGTTCGAATCCCATCATCCGCTCTCAAACAGATAAACATCGCGGATGTAGCTCAGTGGTAGAGCGCAACCTTGCCAAGGTTGATGTCGTGGGTTCGAATCCCATCATCCGCTCTGAAACCGGAAAGCCTGCTGTAACAGCAGGCTTTTTTCTTCTTGCGCCAAGACCAACCCAAAAAGCGGTCGTCACCGATTTGGTAACGACCGCTTTTTAGTAGCCTTTTTGTGACTGTGATTTTAACGCCTCTAAAAGACTGTATGTAAACAACTTGCCTACAATTATATTGTCTTCCACAATCAATATGAGCCCCAATAATCCACCCCGGGCTGGTGAGGCTCCGCATAAGCATACCCATGCGAGAAATGACGGATTTCCGCAAACTCAAATGGTATGACTTCATTACCATCAACATCTATGCAACCTGTATAGTATTTAGATTTCCTTTTGAGTGTCAGAGAGCACCTGTTTTCCGAAAAAAATCCGATACCGAATGTATTATCTCTGTCCATTCCAAATGAGGTCGGTGTTGTATAGATGAAATCCGACATTAGCTCTCCGTGTTCATTGGCTAAGGCAATGCTGTTTCTCTTACGAACTGCGTAGCGGTTCTCCCCCAGACAATACATCGTAGTAGGACATTTTCCAGGAGGCAACAGCACATTGCCGTCTCTATCCATCAGGTAACTTTGAATTTTTCCGTTAGGACGGCGATAATCTGCTAAGATTTTACCATTACAGCAAAAATTTTTCTGGTTGTTACACCACGTCGGTTTTCGACTCACTGAGGCCAAAAAGCGGAGGTCTCTTGGTTCGCCTGGCAGCAGATTAAACAAAAACTCGTTATTTTCATCGACAAAGCATTCTGTTCCATTGGGGCGTACCATATAGCGCATTCGTTCATACACCGGTCCGATGGCCAGATAAGGCTCACCGTATTCCTTTCCAGTCATGACATTTAGAGACGTGTAAACGGATTCGCCATTTACTTCCTTAGCAAGCATCAACTCTGCATCATTATCGGAAACAAGAACACCTTCCGGCAGGACAAATATCCTGTTTGATCCCAACTCCGGAAGAATTCCGAAATCCTCCACTATCTGGTTGTCTCGACTCCTGAGCTGTAAATGATTATCTCTCGTTATCAGACTGATAAGTTGACTCTGCTCATCATATTTAATTACCCATCTTACCGCAGGAATGAGTAACCTGTTTTCCGTTATTGACCAAACTTCACTCACATTTTCCCTCTGGTTTGGCATGGCTACGCACAAATCCGGAGAAATCACTCTTCTGACAGCCCACTCCAGCCTACTGTCATCGCCCAAGTGGATAACCGTAGGTGTATCTGATAAATGAACCAAGTCTTTGGCCCGCTCGCAATTGTCCTGTGCCACAATAACCCAACCATGAGCAGACGGACGCGCACGGTTGAATCTATCTGAATGCAACCATTCCCTACCTTCTTCATCTATCAACGTTTGTCTTCTGGTTCTCACACCAGAGTTATATCATACTGTTATTTAAAAGACAAGGTCTCATTTTGGGAGTTATTATTGCAAGGAACGTTACTTTCATGTGAAATAACCGACCGTAATCTTCCAGTACTTGTGCATCCTTCTTATCAGTCTTTTCCATTACTCCGGTAAATCCGGCAAACTGACTTGAAAACCAATTACACTGGGTGCTGGATATGGCCTTCAATGAAGACGCCAGCCAGAAGAGGGTGGGGTATTCAGCGGAGATTTCTCGCGTTTGCTGCGCTTTGCACGAAATATCCTCAAACGATACAAAGATACTCATCCTACTAAGTTATCCTATCGCTCTATGAAGTTCAAGGCTACCTTGCAGGAAGACTTTGCTTTAGAGGTCCTTAAGTCTGTATTTGTATGACCCGCTTTGCATGACACTACTCCAATGCGTTTGCCCTGGCATGTCAGACTTCACTACTTGACAATTGGTGCACACTGTGGCAATATCCTCTGCACACGACGGCCCCGTCGTTCAATGGATAGGACGGAGGTTTCCGGTACCTCTGATGTAGGTTCGATTCCTACCGGGGCTATTACAGAATCCGCTCTACAGCCACACGCTGCAGAGCGGATTTTTTTGCAAAAAATTCAGGTCGAGCCCAATTCACGAGAGCGCATTCTTCGGCGCGCCCCCTGGGTACAGAGCGGGCGGCACCGGAACGGCGCCGCCCGCTGGAAATGCGAATAGGAATCGGCTTATGCGCCGCCGGCGTTGGCCAGGGTTACCTGATCCTTAGGCAGGAAGTTCTTGAAACGGGCCTTATCAATGGCCTTCATATAGGCCTCCTCGGGGGTGACCATACCCTGCTGCAGCTTCTGCCAGATGGCATCATCCATGAACTGCATGCCGAGCGCCTTACCACCGGTAATCACGTCGGCCAGCTTCTGGGTGGCGCCTTCGCGGATAATGGCGCTCACAGCGGGCGTGGCAAAGAGGATTTCATTCACCGCCACGCGGCCGGGCTTATCGCAGCGCTTCATGAGCAGCTGAGCCACCACACCGCGCAGCGAACCTGCCAGCATAGTGCGGGCCTGGGACTGCTGCTCTGCCGGGAACACATCGATGATACGGTCCACGGTCTTGCGGGCGTTGTTGGTGTGCAGCGTACCGAACACCAGCAGACCAGTCTCGGCAGCGGTAAGAGCCAGCGAAATAGTTTCCAGGTCGCGCATTTCACCCACCAGCACGATGTCGGTATCCTCTCGCAGAGAAGCACGCAGACCATCGGCGAAGGAGGGGCAGTTGTTGGGTACCTCGCGCTGGGTGATGATGCTCTTCTTGCTGGGGTGCACGAATTCGATGGGTTCCTCCACCGTGATGATGTGGCGGGAGAAATTCGTGTTGATATAGTCGATAAGAGCGGCCAGCGTGGTGGACTTACCGGAACCCGTGGGGCCAGTTACCAGTACCAGACCAGAACGCATCTCGCCGAAGCGCTTGATCTGCTCCGGCACATTGAGCTGCTCCAGGGTCAGAATCTTGGTGGGAATGAGACGGAACACGCAACAATAGCCACGCTGCTGTTTCATGAAATTGCAGCGGAAACGGGACTTCTCGTCCATTTCATAAGCAAAGTCAGCATCACCGATTTCGCAGAATTCCTTCCACAGCTTCGGCGGGCAGATGGGTTCCATCAACTCAATCATCTCCTCGTGGGTGAGAGGTTCCTCACGAATGGCCGTCACGTCGCCATGCACACGCACCTTGGGGGGCTCGCCTTCGGAGAGGTGAAGGTCAGAACCGCCCTGATCCACCAGGGCCTGGAAAAATACGTCAATCTTGTTCTTCATTGCAGAAAAGGGATTCGGGGTTCAGTTACACTCAGGCCTGAGGAGCGGGCTCGGGGTTTTCTTTCAGGAATTTCTCCATCATCACGCGGTCGGTGGCGCGGCTCAGGCATTCCTCACCGGCAATGATGCCATCCTTGTACAACTGCTGCAGGGAGTCGTCCATGAGGCGCATACCCAGATTCTTACCGGTCTGAATCAGGCCGGGAATCATGAAAGTCTTGCCTTCGCGGATGCAGTTGGCCACGGCGGCATTGTTCACCAGGAGTTCCAGAGCCATCACGCGGCCCTTACCGTCCTTGCGGGGAACCAGCTGCTGCGAGAACACCCCGCGCAGCGATTCGGACACCATCACGCGGATGTGGTCCTGTTCCTCCACGGGGAAGGCATCGAGGATACGGTCAATGGTACGGGCTGCGGAACCGGTATGCAGAGTACCCAGCACAAGGTGACCGGTTTCTGCTGCCGAGAGCGCCAGGGAAATGGTCTCAAGATTACGCATTTCACCCACCATGATGACATCCGGGTCTTCACGCAGGGCGGCACGCAGTGCACGGGCGAAGGACTCGGTGTGCGAATGCACCTCGCGCTGATTCACATGGCAGCCCTTGCACTCGAACACGGTTTCGATGGGGTCCTCCATGGTGATGATGTGGTCATGGCGGTCGGTGTTGATGAAATCAATGATGGAAGCCAGCGTGGTGGACTTGCCGGAACCCACGGCACCGGTCACCAGGATAAGGCCGTTCGTGAAACGGGTAAGCGGCTCCACGTACTCGGTCGGCAGGTTGATTTCCTTCATACTGAACACGCGGCTGTTGATGATACGGTAGCAGATATCATAGCCCAAGCGCTGCGAAACCACGGAGGCACGGTAGCGGCCGCGGTCATTCTGGTAGGCAAAGTCCACGTCACCAATCTCCTTGAGACGATTCCACTCCTTCTCCCCCAGGAAACTGTCCACCAGTTCATAGCAGTCTTCCTTGGTGAATGCGGGAGCACCTTCCCACATGGGCTGCAGGGTGCCGAAACGGCGCCACGAAGGCGGGTTGCCGGAAGGCAGGTGAATATCGGAGCACTTGGCATCAATACCCTGCTGCAGGTAGTCATCCACATGCAGGGTTACCAGAATCAGCAGCGGGCCCTCAGCCTGGGCGTATATGTAGGCATGGTACTTGCCGCAGGGGCCGGTGGCAATGAAATCCACCATGCCGGCCTCTGCCAGCTTGGCGCGCTGCTCGGGCGTGGTGCAGCTCTCCACCAGCTTGGTTGTGTCCTCGGCGGTAAGCACCCCGGCCGTATCGGCCACGGGAGCATAGGCTCCGGCCTGCATCCAGTACGGCTGAAGCCCCGGCCCCAGATACATCGTGGGGCTGTAGATGGTTTTACCCAGCTTCAGGTACTCACCAACATTGTCATAGATGTAAGTAGAATCACTCATGGCGGTTACCGCCTACTCTACCACTTTTCCCCCGCCGTGGCGAGCACAAATGTTATCATTCATGCAACTTTCCTGCGGCTCATATTGAACAAACAGTTTTCCCGGATAGTCATCACCACTCATGAAGCACTTGCTACTCACTCTCACCCTGCTGCTGGCCGGCACCGCACATGCCTGGGAGTACCAACGCAATGCCATCCCCCTTCCCCTGCCCGGTGGATACCAGAAACCGGCCGCCGGCCAAACCGTTTCCCGTTTCGACCGCAAGGCCCGCGCACCCTACTGGGATACCGCTGCACAGTGTCTGGTGATTGAATGCTGCATGCCGCCCATCTGCCGCAACGGTGTAAGTCACTTCTACACCTTTGTGTACACAATTTCAGCAGATGGCAAGTCTATGACCAGAACCAAGCGCATGTGGAACAGCCACAAAACAGACGCCGAACCCATGGCGGTTACATCTACCATGACCACCGATACGCCCTTCCATTTCAACAGGGGACGCGTGCGCTACATCGTCAGCGTGGATAGCGAGGGCGTCATCACCAGCATCAGGGCATACGGATATAACACCTGCACCGGCAAAGACCTTCCACCGGAAGGGCGCGCCGTATATCCAAATCCCAAGGCCCCGTCCATTGTGCACAATGTCTTCTGAGGCATCAGCGGGATGCACCAAAATAGCCATCCCACTCAGGCACGGCACAGTAAAAAGTGCCATCGGCAGCGAGAATGAACCCGCATTCCTTGCCCAGCTCACCCCAGGGAGCCACCTGCCAGCGGGCATGAGAAAAGCTCTTCCAGCCGAAGAAGTAGCAGAGCGTTTCTTCCGGATGATTCGGGCGGGAGCTCAACCAATGAGCCGCAGGGAGCACATCGTCCGGCGCATGCACCAGTATACCCAGCAGAGTAGCATCCGTGGCAGCCATTCTTTCCGCTGACGCTGCTGAAAACCAGCCCTGCTGCGCTGCTTTCTGCAGCAAAGCCCTGGGTGCAGCGATCTCCGGCCAATTCTCTGAATCCAGCGTAAGGGCGGGTACTTCACCAAAACAACGCTGCAACAACTGCATCTGCCCCGGGATGCGACGCTCCGCCCGCTGCTGCAACACACCGGGAGCCGAGTGACGCCCCCGCAGCACCAGCCGCTCCAGATTCCGTAGTTCGATACCCAGCAGCATACGCTTCTGCGCCTCATTCAGCAGCCCCGCCTCACAGGCCCGCCGCAGTGCCGCGCGAATGCTGCGGGCATAGCGGGCACCATCCCGCGGGCACAGCCACAGTTCCCCCGCCACCACATCCAGCGCCAGTTCCAAAGCCGCCGACTCCCCGGCAACCACGGCAGCCGCAAACTCGGTCTTACTGCGTCCGCCGCAATAATAGAACGCGGCCTGCTGCTCCACCGGCAGGGCACGCGCCTCCTGCGCACGCTTCTGCATGCGCCCCGCCGCCGGCTGCAAGCTTCTGGGCTTCTTCTTCATTCCGGAAAATATCATATCGCTTTTTATATGATAGTCAATACCATTTGGATAAATCAAGCTTCACAGAACACCCAAGACTGCTCGACAAATTGATGTTTGTCGTTCCGACAAAAGTACGAAGTACGAGGTGGGAGGTACGAAGTGAAAGTTCCGCGAGCCATGCGGCTCGCCATTTGTTATCAATAGAAAACGCCTGCAGGCGCCAGCCTGCCTGACTTTATACTTCGCACTTCCCA
>JAFSFD010000021.1 GCA_017435365.1 Akkermansia sp.
ACCTGGTTAAGACGTTCTAAAGGATCGCCTAAAGTGCTAATTCTTTCTAATTTAAACTCCTCATCAAAGAATCCGGGAAAGCGCATAACCCTATTATACCATGCAATTTAGATAAAATAAAGAGTTTTTAGAGGTTCCCAACTCGTAATTCGTAATTCAAATTCCCATTTATTAGGGCCGTCATTTAAACTTTGGGACACGTATGAGAGCTCCGGTTTGCGCTGAAATCTATGCGCAGGCGTCAGCGGAAACGATATCCAATCCTACGGATTGGACGATATCTGCCCCTTGCGGGGCAGACGATATCACTACGTGACGATATCCTCACTTATAAATCATCCACCAGCGAGGTGCTCTTGGCATAGGCGGTGGAGCGGGCCTCGAAGAAGTCGGTCTTGATGAGGTTGGCATTGCTGAACTGGCTGACCCAGGCGCAGGCGGGGGGCTCGGTCTCGTAGCCCTCGTAGACCGGGGCGAAGCCGAGGTCCAGGCAGCGGCGGTTGGCCAGGTAGCGGATGTAGTCGCGCACCATGCCGGAGGTGAGCCCGGGTATGTCATCGCCGATGACGTAGCAGCCCCAGGCGATTTCCTGCTCGGCGCCTTCGCGAATCATGGCGCGGTACTCGTCCACCTTTTCCGGGGTGAAGAGCCGGGGTTCCTCGCGCTGGAGCTCGCGGATGATGTTGCGGAAGAGCCAGAGGTGGGTGCTTTCATCGCGGTTGATGTAGCGGATTTCCTGGGCGCTGCCGGGCATTTTCTGGTTGCGGCCGAGGTTGTAGAAGAACATGAAGCCGCTGTAGAAATACACGCCTTCCAGAATGAAGTTGGCCACCAGGGTGCGGGCAAAGTTCTCCGGTGTGCGGTTCTGCTGGAACTCGTTATACAGGTTGCCGATGAAGGTGTTGCGGCGCAGCAGGTGCTCATCGTTCCGCCACTGGTAGAGCACCTCCTGCCGCTGCTGGGGCTCGCAGATGGTATCGAGCATGTAGCTGTAGCTCTGGCTGTGCACGGCTTCCTGGAAGGCCTGGATGCAGAGGCAGAGGTTCACCTCGTTGGCGGTGATGTATTCGCCCACGGAGGGGAGGTTGGCGGTCTGGATGCTGTCCAGAAAGACGAGGAAGGAGAGGATTTTATCGAAGGCGCGGCGCTCGGCGGGGCTCAGGCGCGGATAGTCCTTCACATCGGCCGCGAGGTTGATTTCCTCCGGAATCCAGAAATTATTCATCGCCTGGCGGTACCACCCGCTCACCCAGGCGTATTTCATGTTGTTGAAATCGTTGAGGTTGGTGGTGTTGCCGTTGATGATGCGGCGGGCGGCGGTGTCGGAGTCGCCCTGCGGGTTAAAGAGTGGTCTGCGGTTCAGCTGGCACATAATTCACATTCTTCTACTTCTAAGCTTTTGGATCGGATGTAATAGATGGTTTTCACCCCGCACTCCCAGGCGAGGATATAGAGGTTGAGTATCTGGCGGAGGGTGTATTCATGGGTAATGTAGAGGTTCATGCTCTGCGCCTGGTCAATGTGGCGCTGGCGCACCCCGGCCGCCCGCACGGACCACGTCTGGTCGATGTGGTGGGCGCTCTTGTAGAGCCAGAGGGTGCGGAGCGTGAGGTCCGGCGCCACGCGGGGCATGAGTCCGCTCTTCTTTTCCTCCAGGAAGAAGAGTTTCATGACCGGGTCTACCCCGGCGGTGGTGCCGGCGATGATGCTGGTGCTGCTGGTGGGCGCCACGGCGAGCAGCCAGGCATTGCGCAGGCCGTGGGTGGCTACGCGCTGGCGCAGTTCCTGCCAGTGCAGGGCGGTGTAGCCCCGGCGGTCGAAATAGGCACCGCTTTGCCATTCACTGCCCTCGAAGGCGGCGTAGGCTCCCTTTTCGCGGGCGGTATCGCAGCTGGCGGAGATGGCGGCGTGGTTAATCTGCTCGAAGAGCTTATCCGCAAAGTCCAGGTGTTCCTGCGTTTCCCAGTGGAGCCCCTGCCTGGCGAGCATGTGGTGGTAGCCGCTCACGCCCAGCCCGATGGGACGGTTGGCGCGGTTCGTGAGTTCTGCATAGGGCAGGGGGTAGAAGTTCAGGTCAATCACGTTGTCCAGCGCGCGCACGGCGCTGCGGGTGATTTCTGCCACCTCCTGCGGGTTGTTCACATCGATGCGGCCCAGCGAGAGACTGGCCAGGTTGCAGACCACGAAATCGCCGGGTTTCGTGGTGGTGACCACCACCGTTTCGCCATTCACATCCTTCACCTCCTGGCTGATGGATTCGATGGCGCTCATATTCTGCGCGATTTCGGTGCAGAGGTTGCTGCAGTAGATGATGCCGCGGTGCTTGTTCGGGTTGGCGCGGTTCACGAGGTCGCGGTTGAAGGCGAAGGGGGTGCCGGTTTCCACGGCGCTCTTCAGGATGAGGCGGATGATATCCTTGATGGGCACCACGCGCTTGTGGATGCGGGAGTCGGCCACGCAGCTGTGGTAGCGCTCCTCCCATTCCTCGCCGTAGCTGTCCTCCAGGGCGTAGCCTTTCACGGTGCGGATTTCGTGCGGGCACATCAGGTACCAGTCGCCGCCGATGTTGTCGCGCGCCTGCTGCCAGAAATAGTCCGGGTAGCACACAGCGGGGAACACATCGTGCGCTTTCAGGCGGTCATCGCCATTGTTGGTGCGCAGCGCCAGAAACTCCGGCAGATCTCGGTGCCAGGCATCCAGATACACCGCCACGGCTCCCTGGCGTACCCCCAGCTGGTCCACCGCCACGGCGGTGTCGTTGGCCAGGCGAATCCAGCGGATGACTCCGCCCGCCGCGCCGGGAAATCCGCGGATAGCACTGCCGCTGGCGCGTACCTTGCCGAAGTAGAGCCCCATGCCGCCGCCATACTTGCTCACCTGGGCAAAGTTATCGATGCTGCGGTAGATGCCGTCCAGACTGTCCGGCACGGTATCGATGAAGCAGGAGGAGAGCTGGTGGAAGGGCTTGCGGGCATTGGCCAGGGTGGGCGTGGCCATGGTCACCTTCAGCGTGCTGAGCATGTCGTAGAAGCGCTGCACCCACTGCAGGCGGTCGCGCTGCTCCTGCATGGACAGATGCAGCGCGATGCCCAGGAACATTTCCTGCGGGCTCTCCAGCACCGCCCCGGCATGCGTGCGGATGAGGTAGCGGCCATGCAGCAGCTCCAGCCCGGAGTAGTTGAAGAGCTTGTCGCGCTCCGGGTGCAGGTAGCTCTCGCATTCCTCGATTTCGGCCTTGCTGTAGTGTGCCAGAATGTAGGAACCATACACGCCCTCCTTGGTCAGGTGCGTGAGCTTGTCGTGCAGGCTGGTGATGCCGGCTTCTGCCTCGTGGCGGGTGAGCTGGGTGCGGAAGCGCAGCAGCCAGAATCGCGCAGCTATCATCTCCCAGTTGGGGGCATCGCGGGTGGTGAGCTCTGCCGCAGCCTTGATGAGGCTGGTGAGGGCGGTCTCATCGCTTTGCCCGGTCTTGCTGAAACTGCGGAATCGGGCTGTGAGCTGGGGCAGGGCATACTCCTCCTCCGGGTACTCCTTTTGCAGTTCCTTGAGGGTGCTTTCAAGGGAATCACGGTTCTGGAAGTGGCTCAGCAGCTGCTCGCGGGCGGCTCGTGCCCGGCTGCGCTCGTTGCGGTAGAGGATGAAGCTCTTGGCCGCTTCGTAGTGCCCGGCCACCATCAGGCTGGCTTCCACCAGGTCCTGTATGCTTTCCACCGCCACCTGCTCTTCGCCCTGCGCCTGCAGCTGTGTCTCGATTCCTGCGGCCAGTCGCACGGCTTCTGCGGCGGCATCGCTCCGCCCCACACTCTCAAATGCCAGCCGGATGACTCGCTCTATCTTTTCCCGCCGGTATTCCTCGGCAGCTCCGTTCCTTTTCCGTATCTTCATAGCTCCACTACATCTTGTATGCGTGTCGACAGTTTACCCGCTTATCTTGAAAAGTCAAGTAAAATGGTGGGAAAAAGTGGAATTATTTTTATCCGCAATTCTTAAAGCTGCAAAATCAGTCGTATACATAAGAATAAGCAGCTCCCCGTACGTTGCAGCCCTTTCTATTGCTCGCGAATTGCTGCTGTCTTGTCCTGCTATTTGAGGGCAGGATATGAGATGTTGGAAAAAGTTTGAAAACTTCAAATAAATATAGGTAAGCGGTGCGCTTGATTCATGTACAGGCACAACCCCCTGTCGCTCGTAACCATGAACAAGAACTTCCTTAAAATGCTCGTTATGTCAGTAGTAGTCGGTCTTGTGTGCAGCAGCTGCCACCATTTGCACCATCACCACGGCCACCATGGCCACGGATATCACTATGGAGGTGGCCACCACCATCACCACATGGGGTTCCACCACCGGGGCCGCCGGTAAAAAAAAGAAGCGTGCATGGGGAGGATGGCCCGATGCACGCTTCTGCCTTGAGATGAATCGCTTTTATACCCAGCCAAGGCCTACGGCCTTGCGGACGCGGGAGAGCACCTTGGAGGCCTCTTCGCGGGCGCGGGCGGCGCCGGTGTTGAGCACATCGTCCACATATTCGGGGTGGGCGAGAATCCACTCGCGTTTTTCGCGGGCGGCGCGGAAGTATTCCCAGTAGGCCTCGAAGAGGTCTTTCTTGAACTGGCCGTAGCCAACGCCGCCGGCGAGGTGGGCATCGACCATGGCCTGGTACTGCTCCGGCGTGGCAAAAAGTTTGTAGAGGGCGAGGATGATGGAGTTTTCCGTGGGTTTCGGGTCTTCCAGCGGGGTGGCATCGGTCACGACCTTCTTGTTGATAAGCTTGCGGAGGGGCTTTTCCTCGCCGAAGATGGGCAGGGTATTGCCGTAGCTCTTGCTCATTTTCTGGCCGTCCAGCCCGGGCACCACGGCGGTGGCTTCGGAGATGATGGCTTCGGGCATTTTGAGCAGGCCTTCGCCGAAGGTGTCGTTCATCTTGCCGGCGAGGTCGCGGGTTACCTCCAGGTGCTGCTTCTGGTCCTTGCCCACGGGCACGGCGTCGGAGTCGTACAGCAGGATATCCGCCGCCATGAGGGCGGGGTAGGCAAAGAGAGCGTGGCTGGCGGCAAAGCCCTTGGCCACCTTGTCCTTGTAGGAGTGGCAGCGCTCCAGCAGGCCCATGGGGCACAGGGTGGAAAGAATCCAGGCCAGCTCATTCACCTCCGGCACGGCAGACTGGGCGAAGAATACGGCTTTTGCCGGGTCGAGCCCGCAGGCCAGGAAATCCACGGCCAGCCCGCGGGTGTTCTCGCGCAGCTTCTCGGCGCTTTCCATGGTGGTCATGGCGTGGTAGTTGGCAATGAAATAGAAGGCCTCGCCTTTTTCCTGGAGCCGCACGGCGGGTTCAATGGCACCGAAATAGTTGCCGATGTGGAGCTGGCCGCTGGGCTGTAATCCTGTAAGGAATCGCATATATTCTGAGTATCTGTGTGTTGGTAAAGGGGGGTGAATCAGGGCTCTTCCGCTTCGTCTTCCTCCTGGGTGAGGAGGGCATGCAGATAGTTCCCCAGGCTTTCGGAGGTGAAGGCGCCCTCGATGCTGCGCAGCTTGATGCCCTCTGCGTAGAACACGGTGGTAGGCACCTTGGTCAGACCGTAATCCTCGGCAATGGCGGGGTAGTCATCGGCATTGATTTCCACAACCTGCACACCGCCTTTTTCACGCTCGGCCAGTTCCTGCAGCGATTTGCGCATGGCGTTGCTGTGGCGGCACCAGGGGGCGGTGAAGCATATCAGCAGGGTGCGACCGGAAACCTCGGTGACCTGGCGCATGTCCTGGCCTTCGTACACGCTGTAGAGCTCGAACTTGGGTCTCCCCTGCAGGGTGGTGGGCACCTGTTTATCCGTGCGGATGAGGGATTGCAGGGATTCGCGCTGAGGGTTGGGCGCCGGCTTGGTGGGCGTGGTGAACTGCGCGGCGCGGTCTCGCTTCTCCTGGTCTGATTCTCCACAGCTCACGCAGAGCAGGGGGAGCAACAGGACGACCGGGAGCAGATAGCGTTTCATGCGGCCTATTCTGCCACTTTTCCCCGTGCGTGTCAAGTGAATGCAACTCTTTGCACTTGTCATCGGGCAGTGGTGTGTTATAATACCGCGCATGAAATACACGGAGAAACTTGCTGCCCGTATCGCCGCTACGCGTTCCGCCCTCTGCGTGGGGCTTGACCCCCGCCCGCAGACTGAAAATATGACCGAGCTGGCTGACTGGCTGCGCAAGGTGGTGGAGGAGACCGCCCCCTATGCTGCTGCCTACAAGCCCAATATCGCCTATTTCGAGGCCATGGGGCTGCCGGGGCTGAAGCTGCTGGAGGAGCTGCTGCCCGATATGCCCAAGGATATCCCCGTGATTCTGGACGCCAAGCGCGGCGATATCGGCGAGACGCAGAAGTATTACGCCCAGGCTTACTTTGACCGCATGGATGTGGACGCCGTAACGCTCAATCCCTTCATGGGTTATGACATTCTGGAGCCCTTCCTGGACCGCCCCGGCAAGGCCGTCTACCTGCTGGCGGTGACCACCAACCCCGGCTCTGTGGATGTGGAGCAGCAGGTGCTGGCCAATGGCCGCAAGGTCTACCAGCTCGTGGGCGATATGGTGACCCGCTCCATCGCGGAGAACAGCGCCACGGAAGTGGGCATGGTGGTGGGCCTGACCAATGCCAACAGCCAGATTCTCACCGACCTGCCGGATGCTCCTCTGCTGGTGCCCGGCCTGGGTGCTCAGGGTGGTGACCTCTCTGCCCTCACCGGCGGCACCCGTGTGGCCCCGCCCACCATCAATGTTTCCCGCGGTATCCTCTACAAGGACCCCGAACTGAGCTTCGCCGAAAAGGCGGAGAAGTGGGCCACCTTAATCAGAAGCGCTCTCGCGCTCTGATTAAATGGGAATTACGAAGTACGATTTACGAAGTAGAAAAGTCAGCTGCGGCGCAGCCGCAGGGAATTTCTCAATCGTCAATAGTCAATCGTCAATAGTCAATCGTCAATACCATGCAGCAGTATCTCGGCTTGCTTGAAGATGTGCTCACCAACGGGGTGGGCAGGGAGGACCGCACCGGCACCGGCACCATTGGTGTGTTCGGGCGGCAGATCCGCTGCGATTTGCGCGAGGGCTTCCCCTGCCTGACCACCAAGAAGCTGCACCTGCGTTCCATCATTTACGAATTGCTCTGGTTCCTGAAGGGAAGCACCAATGTGCGCTGGCTGCAGGAGCGCGGCGTGAGCATCTGGGATGAGTGGGCCGATGAGAATGGCGACCTGGGCCCGGTGTATGGCAGCCAGTGGCGCGCCTGGCCGGATGGCAAAGGCGGCAGCATCGACCAGATTGCCAAACTGATTGACGGCCTGAAGAATAACCCCTGGAGCCGCCGCCACCTCGTGAGCGCGTGGAATGTGGCCGAGGTGGACGGCATGGCCCTGCCGCCCTGCCACTGCCTGTTCCAGTTCTGCGTGATTCCCGCGCAGAAGGAGGGGGAGAAGCATGGCCTGAGCCTGCAGCTCTACCAGCGCAGCTGCGATTTGTTCCTCGGTGTGCCCTTCAACATTGCCAGCTATGCGCTGCTGCTCATGATGGTGGCACAGGTCTGCGGCTATGAGGCCCGCGAGTTTGTGCACACCTACGGCGACCTGCACCTCTACAAGAACCACCTGGACCAGGCCCGCCTGCAGCTGAGCCGCGAGCCCCGCCCGCTGCCCGTCATGCGCATCAATCCCGCCGTGACGGAGATTGACGGTTTCGACTTCTCCGACTTCACGCTGGAGAACTACGACCCGCACCCTCACATCAAAGCCGCTGTTTCCGTATGAGCCCCAGCTTCACAGGAGTGGTGGCCATGGATGCCGCCCGCGGCATTGGCCTGAACAACGGCATCCCTTGGCGGCTGAAAGAGGATATGCAGCTTTTCAAGCGCCTCACCATGGGGCACCCCATCCTCATGGGCCGTAAGACCTGGGAGAGTCTGGGCCGCCCGCTGCCCGGACGCCAGAATATCGTGCTCACCCGCAATGCGGATTACGTGGCCGAGGGCGCGGTGGTCATCACGGAGCTGGCGCAGCTGGAAAATCTGGAGCTCCAGGACCCGGAAATCATGGTGATTGGCGGTGCCCAGCTTTATGCGCAGATGCTGCCGCGGATGCAGCGGCTGCATGTGTCCGAAGTGCAGGGCACGCACGAGGTGGATACCTGGTTCCCGGAGTTCGCACAGCATTTTGCCACGCGCACCCCGCAGCAGGAGTTCGAAGGCTTCACCCACGTGCTCTACGAAAAATGAGCACCGGAGCCGCCATCACCCTGTTTCTGCTGGGCTGTGGCGGCTTGTCCGTCATGCTCTTTACCCGTCTGCGCGAGGGTAAGTTTGATGGGCATGGGCCGTATCCGCTCATGTTCATTTTTGCGCTGCTGATGCTCGTTCCCTCCATGGCGGCTGAGTCCGGATTGTGGCGCGGCTTGTTGGGCGTTGCTTGCTTTGTGCATTGGCTGCTTGCCGCGCTCTATTTCATGAACTTCAAGAAGTTTGAACCTAAACGGAAGCACCGGCGATGAATGCTGTCTCGGATTTGTTGGATTTGCCCTTTGAGGAGTTGAGGACTCTGGCAGAAGACGGTGACGCCGCAGCTCAGCATGTGATAGGCTGCTTGTGTGACCTGGAGCCCGAGGGCGCGGAAAAGGCAGTGCAGTGGTGGCGCAAGGCTGCCGCACAGGGGCACGCTGCCTCGATGAATGACCTGGGTGCTGCCTATGAAGAAGGTTCCGGCGTGGAGCAGGATTTGCAGCACGCATTGATGCTTTACCACCGCTCTGCTGAACAGGGGGATTGCCAGGCTATGGCTAATCTGGGGCGAATGTATGAATATGGTATCGGGTTGCCGGCAGATAAGGTACTCATGGTGCAGTGGTATCGTCGCGCGGCAGAACGGAATTCGGGCGAGGCTCAGAATCGGCTGGGTTATTGCTATGACCAGGGGGATGGCGTGGTGCAGAATGCAGCTCTGGCTGCGTATTGGTACGGTCGCGCGGCTCATCTGAATGACTCTCGGGCTCAGTATAACCTGGCTTGTTGCTACGAGCTGGGCGTTGGCGTGCCGGCAGATGCGACTCTGGCTTTGCATTGGTATACCAAAGCCGTTGAATCGGGAAATGCCGATGCGCAGTGGCGCATGGGGGTGGCGTATCGGGATGGTGATTTCGGATTGAAGCCGGATAAAGCAGAAGCCCGCCGCCTGCTGGAACTCGCCGCCGCGCAGGGATTTGAAACCGCAATACGTGATTTGGAGCTGTGGACATAATCTCTCAATTCTTTCCCCTGATACTGGCGGCCGGGGTGAAACCCTGGGCGCTGGGGGTGTTGGTGGTTATTCTGGGGCTTCTGGGGCTGGTGTTGCTGGCCTGCTGCTATGATGATAAGGCGGATGATGGCGCCTTCTGGAACAGCGAGCTTTTTGAGGGGAGTGTCCTCATCTGCGGGCTTATGGTGGTGGTGCCCTTCCTCCTGCTGCTGCCGGAAGAGGTGCGCAGGTCTCTCGACTTCGAGTATATGCTGGAAGCCCTGGCCCTGGTGGTGGTGGTAGCAGCCATCTGGCTCGGGATGCACTTTGGCCTGCCCTGGCTGCGCCGTGCTCTGCGAGAGCGACCCCGCCCGCAGCGGCAGGGGCGCTCCAGCCCCCGCGGCCAGGGCTGCCGCAGTAAAAAGGGGCGGAGATGAAGTTTGATTTTAAGGAAAGGTAGATAAATACCCATGGCTCATATTCAGGAAAAAACTCGAGTGGCGGGGAGCATGCTCTGGGCATTGCTGCGGCCTGTGGTGGTGGTGCTGGGTGGTTTGCTCATGCTGCTGATGCTGGTTCTGCTGTCCAAATGGGGTGAGCTGCTGAAGAATTACTGGCAGAGCGAGCGGGTGTATACGGTGAGTGCAGAGTCAATCGACCCGGCTCTGGAGGGACGCCTGGTGCGGGTGACCGGGGCGCTTTGTACGGATGAATCCGTGAGTGCCGGGAATCTGGGTGCGTACTCCGGGGTGATTGAGGTGCAGAATCATACGACTATAGCGTACGCCGGTAATCTGCAACTGGGAGCCTGGCGTGTGCAGGGGCTGCACACGCTGAAACAGTCCCCCTTCGGTTATTTTGCCATCAACACCCCCGGCGTGGATTGGGTGGAAGCCGGGGGCGCACGCCTCGCGCTGTTGCGCTCCGGGGTTGAGGTTTCCCTGCTGGGACGCCAGCGGGGCAATGTGCTGGATATGGCGGAGCCCGGTGCCTGCGCCAATCTGGGTAAGGCTCCCGCGAGTTATATTGACCATGTGGATGTCGGGTTGTACACGGATATTTCGCTGCGGACCTTTCATGGAATCGGACTTTTTGCGCTGGTGGTGTATCTCATCATGTGGCTGCTGCTGGGGCTGGCGGTTGGTAGTTCCGCTCTTCGCGGCCTTGCAGTGGGTGGGGGCATCCTGCTGCTGGTCGGGCTTTGCATTCAAACTTTGGGACACGTATGAGCGGGCACTGGCGGTGCGTTCTCTGTGCTTGACAGAGCGTTGGTTGCCCTGTAGAATCCACCTCGAAATGAAAAAGTTTTTCACCCTTTCCCTGAGCCTGCTGCTGGCTTCCTGTTCATCGCAGGTGGCCTTTACCACGGATTCTTCTGTGCAGAGCACTGATATCGGCGTGCTGCGTACGCAGGAGTTCATGTGCATCGGCGATGAGGAGGACCCCATGATTCTCTACGTCGGGGCGGTTCAGTTCATCCCTGTGGGGCAGGGGCTTCGTGGCAGTGAGGGAAGTGTCACCTTCAAACACGATGCCCGCTTTAAGGAACAGCAGGTGAGTTTCACTTATCCTTCCGAGAACGGAACCGTCAGCCGCACGGTACGCTTCATCCCCGACCAGGTGGAAGAGGTCATTTTCTCCCGTTCGCAAGGTATTCTGCTCCGCCTGGCAGATGGCGAAACGCTGGTGCGTCCCCGCAGCGAGGCTCGAATCTGCACGGAGGATTAAATCAGTTTTGTTTCAGACAGTCGCTGTAGCGTGCGAGCGCCAGGGCTTCATCTGCTGCCGGTTTGCAGAACTCAATGTGTTGCAGTATCAATGTGCGGACTTTCGGTGATTGGTTAATTATGGGCTGCTCGTACGATAGACTCACCTTGCGTTGTTCTGCCAGCGTGGCTTTCACGGGGTAGCCCTCAGCATCGAAAAACAGATACTCATCATTTTCGATGTCGTATGATTCCGCTGCCGCGCGCACTTCGTCGAGAGAGTTGCACAGGTAGATGCTCCGGTCGTCCTTCTCGTATACCAGAACCGGAAAAGAAACGAGTGCTTGCTCTGTCTCCTTTTCTGAACGATTGAAGAAACAGGAAATAATCCGGATGCCGGAGTAGAGAAACAGACCGGGAATCAGCGCGATGGGGGTGAGAAGGAGAACGCCGATTCCTGTCCAGGCCCACAGGTAGCGAATGATGAAGTGCAGGGGGTAATGCTCCCTGACGGTTTCCCACCCCATGCGGGATGACATCAGCCCGCCTTTGTTGCGGCTGTAGTCGCGCACCAGTACAAGTCCGTTGCCGCATTCCACATAATCCATGCTCCCATGCCCATACCAGTGGCCGTAGCGATATGGGCCGGGCAACGCGTATTCGCGCAGGAGCTCATCCATGGGGTGTGCGCAGCTGGTGAAGCCCGCCGCCCGGAAATTGCTGAGGTTCCGGGCGGATGGTCGCACGATGAAAATGCGGGCATACACACCCTGCATGTGCTTTTCGCCGGGGTTTTCCGCGCTCATGCTGCTTTGCACGATTTCTGCCGGGGCTCCCCAGTATTCGTAATTCCAATCGCGGTCCGGCATCAGATAATAGAGGGGAAAACCTGCCACCACCAGGAACCAGGTACAGGTAATGCTGAGAATTGAGCTTTTGCCCAGGAACATGATGCTTGCAGGTTTATGGATGGATGCCGCAGCGGGGGCCGGTATCCGCAGGGGACGATGGCTCAGAACTCGAAGCCCATCTGCTCGTGGATGGAGTCATCGAGCCCCTGTTGCTCATCGGTGGGGGCGGGCGGGGCTGCCGCCGGTGCAGGGGGCTGCGGCTCTGCGAGCGGGGCTTCGGTGGTGCCGTCGAGCAGGGCACTGAGGGTGCCCACTGGCGTGGCGGGTATCTCCGGGGCGGGGGCCTCGGTGCCTTCCTCTCCGGCGGCGCTGGGCATGATGCGGGAGATGCGCTCCACCTGGTTCTTGGTCACGATGTTGCCGAGCACACTGCGGCCTTTCACGCGAAGCTTGCCGAAGTCAAAGGGAATCGGGCGGCGCAGGCGGCGCAGCTGGTTCTTCAGGTACACATTCACCTGCATGGCGCTGCTTTCCTCCTCCGTCTTGTGCACGGTGAAGAAGAACACGCGGCTGCCCTTGGTGCCCTGGGTGAGCTGGTATTCCTTGTCGCGGGTGAAGCCGCCCAGCTTGAATCGCTTGGCGTAGGTGATGCCTTCTTTGCCATCGCGGTAAATCATGTTGAACACCCAGTCGTCTGTGGGGCGCAGTACGCTGATGTGCAGCAGCTTCTTGCCTACGTAGAACTTCTCCTGCACGCGGCGGATGGAGAGCACCCCCTGGTTGTCGATGATGAGGATATCGCTCATGGTGGAGCACTTGTCCACGGCTTCGCCCCCCTTCTTGATACCGTAGCCGGCAAAGCCTTCCTCATCGATGTAGAGGGTTTCGTTCTCCACGGCGGCCACGGCGCGGGTGACGGTGTCGAAGGTGGTGAGCTCGGTGCGGCGCGGCCAGTTGGCTCCGTATTTCTTCTGGAGCTTCTCAAACCAGCGGATGGTGTATCGGGTGAGCTGGGCCAGGTTCTTGCGGCACTGCTCGATTTCGTCCTCCAGCCCGCGGATGTGTTCTTCCGCCTCGTGGATTTCGTACCTGGCAATCTTCTTGATGCGGATTTCGGTGAGGCGGATGACGTCTTCCCGCGTGACGGGGCGGATGAAGTCCTGCACAAAGGGTTGCAGGCGCTCCTCAATCTCAGTGAGGGACTGCTCCCAGCTCTCGCTCTCCTCCAGCACCTTGTAGATGCGGTTCTCGATAAAGATTTTTTCCAGACTGGCCTGCATCCAGCTTTCCTGGAGCTCCGCCAGCTGCACTTCCAGCTCGCGGCGCAGGGTGTCCTTCGTGTTATCGACGTTGATTTTGAGAATCTCGCTCACGCCCATGAACACGGGCTTCTTATCCACGATGACCACCGCCTTGGGCGAGATGCTTACCTGGCATTCGGTGAAGGCATAGAGGGCGTTGCAGGTCTTTTCCACGTCCTGACCGGCTTGCAGGTGCACCAGGATATCAGCCGTGGCGGCGGTGTTGTCCTCAATCTTTGCGACTTTCAGCTTACCTTTCTCCATGGCATTCTCGATGCTCTGGATGAGGGATTCCGTGGTGGTGCCGTAGGGGATTTCGGTGATGCGGATGAGCTTTTTGGTGCTGGTATCCAGCCTGGCGCGGCAGCGCAGGCGGCTGTTGCCGGTGCCGTCGTTGTAGCCGCTTACATCCAGCAGGCCACCGGTGGCAAAGTCCGGGTAAAGCTCGAATTCCTCGCCCCGCAGGTAGTGAATGGCGGCTTCGATGAGTTCGTTGAAATTGTGCGGCAGGATGAGGCAGTTCATGCCCACAGCAATGCCCAGGGCGCCCTGCGCCAGCAGCAGCGGGAATTTTACCGGCAGGGCCACGGGTTCCTTGTTGCGGCCGTCGTAGCTGAGCTTCCACTCGGTCACTTTCGGGCTGTAGACCACCTCTTTGGCAAATTGGGAGAGGCGGGCCTCGATGTATCGCGGGGCGGCGGCGGCATCGCCGGTGAGGATGTTGCCCCAGTTGCCCTGCGGGTCGATGAGCAGCCCTTTCTGCCCCAGGGTGACCAGCGCACTGCCGATGGAGGCATCGCCGTGCGGGTGGTATTTCATGGTATCGCCCACGATATTGGCCACCTTGTTGTAGCGCCCGTCGTCCATGCGCTCCATGGAGTGCAGAATACGGCGCTGCACGGGTTTCAGACCATCAATGATATGAGGTACAGCACGTTCCAGAATGACATACGATGCGTATTCCAGATAGTAATCTCCGAACATTTTCTGAATAAGGCTCGGGTTTTCCTGCAGGTATACGGGTGTGATGTCTTTGCTCATGGATTGCGGGGATTCTATCATACTGTGGGTGTCATTTCAAGCACGAAGCGTGCGAATGTCATTGACAAAGCGAGATTCAGGCGTTAGAGTAGAGAGGCTTTCGTATGAAGAAAACTCTATTCATTCTGACTCTGGTGATTCTGGCTGCCGCCGCCACGGTGTACTGGTACGCCCCGGCCCGCGAGGTGGCGCAGGGCTGGTTTGATGAGCTCATGGCCAAACCGGCGCCCCCCGCTGCTCAACCGGAACCCGCTGAAGCTCCCGCACCGGCTCCCGCTGAAGCTCCAGCCCCTGAGCCTGCACCCGCGCCTGAGCCTGCCCCGGAACCCGCATCTGCTCCTGAACCTGCACCCGCGCCGGAGCCTGCGCCCCTGCCTGCGCTGAATGCCGAAGCAGAGGCTCTTCTGCCCAAGGCCGAGGACGGTGATGCGGTGGCTCAGTTCAACCTGGCCCGCCAGTATGTGCTGGGGGAAGGCATGGCGGTGAACCGCGCGGAATTCCTCCGCTGGTGCCGCACAGCAGCGGAGCAGGGGCTGCCGGAGGCTCAATACACCCTGGGTATGTGCTACCGCCGGGGGCTGGGTGTGGAGCAGAACGAAGAAGAGGCTGTCCGCCTGCTGAAGCTTGCGGCGGATGCCGGCTATACCCCGTCAAACTGATTAATCAACTCGTTTCATTCAATTGTTTATGGCAAATCTTATCGTACACGGAAAAGAGAACATCGTTTCTCCCGCCTTTTACATGCCCAACCGCATCACCGGTGCGGCGGTCAAGGCTCTGCATCAATTGCTGGATGGCAAGGTGTGCTACCTGGTGGACCCGACTTTCCCGCCGTCGGAGGAGGTGATGAACAGCCTCAAATCCCATGATGCGGAGATTGAGTACTTCGACTTCCGCCACACCACCTCACTGTCTGTCCGTGAGCAGATTCGCGCCCGCATGGCCGAGGGGCTGAGCGTGGTGTTCATGCCGGGGAAGGTGGCCAAGTGGCGCGGTACCTACAGTGATGTGCCCTCTCCCTTCCTGCGCCATGTGGGCAGCCTGCATATCTCCCCGGTGCCTTTGTTCCTGGGGCACTATGGCAACACCGTGCAGACCCTTTATCGCGACTGTGCCGATTTTGACACGCACGAGGAGTTCTGCATTCTGCCGAAACTGGCCGCCGGCCCGCAGACCGGCGAGCGACTGATGGCCGCCTGGCTGGAAAAGGGAGCTGAGATTTTTGCAGCCCAGCCGCTGCTGGATACCTCTGTGACCACGAACCTGGTGCATGCCCTGAAGCAATTCCCCAGGACTGAGATTGTGGATGGTATGACCCACGCCTCGCTGCCGCACTTCAAGGCCCTGGGCGTGAGTATGGCTGTGGCGAAGATGCTGAGCAAGCGCGAGGATAAGCGCATCGGCGTGATTCTGCCGCCCGGCGCCGGTGGTGTGATTGCCACGCTGAGCTGCATGCTCGCCGGTGTGACCCCGGTCATGATTAACTATGCCTCCTCTGCTGCGGCCTTTGCCAGCACGGTGCGCCAGGCCGGGCTCAAGACCTTTATCACCGCCCGCAAGTTCATGCAGAAGCTGCCGCAGTTCCCCTGGCCGCCGGAGGAGCAGCTGATTCTGGTGGAGGATTTGCTGACCCGGACGCCGAAGTCCACCCTCATTGCCAATGTGCTGAAGGCCAAGATGCTGCCTGCCTCCATCCTTTGCAGGATGTACGACACGGATGCCCGCAAGGGGAACGATGAAGCGGTGATTCTCTTCACCTCCGGCTCCAGCGGTGAGCCCAAGGGGGTGGTGCTGACCCACCGCATGCTCATGGCCAATGTGTGCCAGTGCGCCTGCCGCCTGGATATGACGGATTGCCGTTTCCTGGCCAGTCTGCCCATTTTCCACAGTTTCGGCATGACGGTGAACATGATGCTTTCCATGATGACCGGTTGCATGGTCTGCTCCTATCCGAACCCGACCGATGCCCGCACCCTCAACGAGCTCATCAAGCGCTACAAGCTCACCCTGGTGTGCGCCACGCCCACCTTCGCCCGCGCCATGCTGCGCCGGGCCGATGCGGATACCTTCAAGAGTGTGCGCTACTTCGTGATGGGCGCCGAGAAGCTCCAGCCTGACCTGGAGAAGGAGTTTATCGAGAAGTGCGGCGTGTATCCCATGGAGGGCTATGGCCTGACGGAGACTTCCCCGGTTATCGGTGCCAACATGCCGGAGCCGGAGCGTGTGAAGGGCTCCAAGTTCTTTGTGCCCGGCACGGTGCGCCCCAGCGTCGGCGCCATGCTGCCCGGTATTGCCATCCGTATCACCGATGTGGATGATGACTCCAGGGAGCTGCCGCTTACCGAGCGCGGCATGATCTGGTTCAAGGGCGCCAATGTGTTCGGTGGCTATATCGGCCGCCCTGAGCTGAACAAGGAAATCTTCCGCGACGGCTGGTTCAAGACCGGCGATATCGGCCAGATGGACCTCAACGGCTTCATTACCCTCGGGGGCCGCCTTTCCCGCTTCTCCAAGATTGGTGGCGAAATGGTGCCGCACGAAGGCGTGGAGCTCGTCCTGAGTGAAGGTTTCGGCCTGACGGCAGAGGATGGTGTGCAGATTGCCATTGCCGGTGTGAGCGACCCGCAGAAGGGCGAGGCCCTGGTGCTGCTCTCCGCCCTGCCTCAGCACCAGAAGAGCTCCCAGGCAAACGAAATCCTCCAGGATATCCGCACCATGCTGGCAGATAAGGGCATGCCCACCCTCTGGGCTCCCAAGTACCTGGTGCCGGTGGAGGCCATCCCCGTGCTGCCCACCGGCAAGCTCGACCTGCGCGGCTGCAAGCTGCTGGCCGAGGAAGCTCTGGGTATCATGCCCTGATGTGCTTCATTCTCATCGAGTTAAAGCCCCCTTCCCCATATCGGGGAAGGGGGCTTTCGCCTGCGCTTTTTCCAAAAACAAAATGACAGCCCCGCATTTAAGCTTGCTTTTCCTGTCGAAACAGGCATAATAATTCCCGCATTGGCAGCATACGCCGCCGAAATATTCTCTAAATTAAGACTTATGAAAACGCTCAAGCGATTCGTACTTGTAGGCGCCCCTGCTTCCGGCAAGGGTACTCAGTCCTCCTTCCTGTCTGAGACCTATGATCTCAAGCCCCTGAGCACCGGTGCTCTGCTGCGTGCTGAGATTGCTGCCGGTTCCGAGCTGGGCCTGGAGGCTAAGAAGTACATGGATGCCGCCATGTTCGTGCCCGATGAAGTGGTGAACGGTATCGTGGCCAAGTGGCTGGGTGAGAACAAGGACTGCGGCTGCCTGCTGGATGGCTATCCCCGCACCGTATCTCAGGCCGAGACCCTGGATGCCAACCTCAGCGCCATGGGCCTGGGGGTGGATATTGTGGTGTACCTCAACGTGTCTGCCGAGCTTATCGAGGCCCGCATGCTCAAGCGCAAGGCTTGCCCCGCCTGCGGCGAGACCACCCGCAACGGCGAGGAAATCTGCCCGAAGTGCGGCGGCGCCATGATTGTGCGCTCCGATGATAACCCCGAGGCTTTCGCCAAGCGCCGCAAGGACTACGAGACCCTCACCGTGCCCGTGGTGGAGCACTACCGCGCCCAGGGTAAGGTGGTGCAGATTGACGTGACGGAGGAAGGCGAGCCCGAGGCTGTTTCCGCCCGCATCGCCGCTGCCGTGCGCTCCTACTGCGAGAAGTAATTCTCCTGTAATTCTGCTTTTCAGAGCCGGTTCCCCTTCCCGGGAACCGGCTCTTGCTTTTTCCTATGTGTTCTGGCGCTGGAATATAGAGAGCTGTAAATGGGAATTTGTGGGGGAACTCTGTCGGAGCACGGGACTTCAGTCCCGATTGGAAGCACCGTTATTTCGGGACTGAAGTCCCGTGCCCCGACAACGACAAATTTCAATTTGCTTTACATGGCGTGCGTGAAAGGGTAGAATGAACACCTGATGAATAAGCGCGCCCTATTTTCAATTGCATTGTCGTTTCTGGCTTTTCCCGTGCTGGGTCAGCAGGGGGGTGAACCACTCACAAAGCTACAGGCGTTGAATGCGGAGGCGCCCACTCCTCTTTCCTTGAAGGCTCGAGAACGCGTTTTTTCTGCGCTGGGCGCGCTGCCTGCGGATACCGATTCATTCATGGTGGTGAACAAGCTGGGGCTGCTGGCCGGCAAGGTGCAGGCGCTGGTCTCACCGGTGCCGGATTTGGAGCTGGCCGCAGAGCTTGATAGCCTGGCGGTGGGAATCACTACGCGCACCGTGCAGGATCTGCAGCGGTTGCAGCCATTGTTCCAGGTGCTTTCAGCGGCGCAGGATGAGGCGGCGGAAACCTGGGGTGCTCAGGCAAATGCAGCTGCCGCCCGCGCCATTGTGGCGGTGCAGCGCGAGCAGAAAGCTGCGGATGGCGACAAGCTGGTGCAGGCAACGAAGGATTTTCACCTGGCTCCCATATATCTGGCGCTCACAGCCCGCCCCGGCGGGGAAATGCTGCTGCAGCAGCTTTCGGTGCTGCCGCTGATGCTGCCCATGAGCACGGATGCTCCTATTGAGATGACGGTGCGCAGCGGCTGGCGCGGGTTCTGCGTGCATGGCAGCATGCTGGATTTATCTGCCGCAGAGCTTGCGCCGGAGCACGAGAACCAGATTCAGGCCAATCTGCAGAAGGCCCGGCTTTATGTGCTGGCGCGCACCGTGGGCAATAAGCTGCTGCTCGTTATCTGCAGCAACCCGGATGAAGTGAAAATCCCGGCCAGATATGCAGATTCTGCCCTGGCCGCACCGCAGATGGCAGCATTCGATTCCATCCTGCCGCGAAATGCCTGGGCGGTGGGCTACAGCAGCCCCACAGTGGTGAAATTGCGGGAGGAACTTGACTTTTTCGATTATCAGTACGCGGCCTCGTTCATGGAGCGGGTCTTTCTGCGCCTGGCCGGGGAGAATGAAGCCTGCGCCGCAGCGGCCACTGCGGTGAAATCTCTGTTGGCGGCGGCTTCTCAGGTGCTGCCTGCTCAGCAGGGCGCGGAGCGCGTGTCCGTGTGGGAAGAGGATGCCCTGTATGTTCACCTTGTGGGCGGTGCAGGGGCTCAGCATTTTGCCCCGGCTGCCCTGCGGTATCCGGCACGTGCGAATGCCCCCGCTACCGTTTTCTATGCCGAATCCACTCCGGTGAAGGGGACTCCTCTGCTCGATATTCCGGCGCTGCTGGATGACGTGGAGGCGGTGCAGCGCGGCTACACGGCAACATTGCAACCCGCACCAGCTCGTGAGATGGAGTCTGCCATGCAGCGCCTGCAGCAATACCGCCCTGCCATGGAGCTGCTGGGTACGGGCTTTCGGGAATGGCATGCGAATCTTGCGGGGAGCGGGGCGTTGCTTCTGCAGGAAACTGCACCTGATTCACCTCTGGCATTTGAGTTCTCATTTCGTGGAGAGTTTGCAGATGAGGCCGCAGCAGCCGGAACCGCCAGGCTGTTGCAGAACGGGTTTGCTGCGGCAGGGCCGGCAACTTCACTTCGCCCCACGGTGGAGACCACCGGCAACACGGTGCTGTTGAGTTATGGTGCAGCCTCTCTCGGTATGGCTGCGCCGGAGTCTTCTCTGCATGTGCCGGGCGGGGCTCTTTTCTCGCTGAACCTGCCCGCGCTGGTGCGTATGCTGGAAAAGATGGACCCCCACGCTCAGGACTCCTTTGTGCAGGAGGTTCTGGAGAACGCCCGGGAAACAGGGGAATATCTGGAGCGTGTCGATGCCGCCGCCTGTATTTCAGGGGATGAGTTGCACGCATTAATCCGTTTGCAGAATCCGGGTAAATAACAGGTGTAAATGGGGCTATGAAAATAAGGAGCTTGAGATTTTTTACCATCGCGGCGCTGCTGGCCGGGCAGTTGTGCGCCGCCGGGGAAAATAACCTGGATAAGGCCCGTAGCATCACCTCCATCTGCAGCCTGTGCGAGATTGCGAATATGAAAAAGGAGGATTGGGAGCCTTTGAATGAAAACGATTTGCAATATACCGGGCCGGTGGATGATGTTTACTGGGCAAATTTCGCTGAAAATCCAGGTGAGGCAGAAGTATCTTCGGAACGCGACCTGGCCCGGGTGGTGCAGGGAATGTGCTTCGGGCAGATAAGCCGGCTGAAGCTTGAATTACAAGGCCCGTCGCCTGATGATGTGCAGAAATGGTTGGATTTTGTCAATACCAGTGTTTTCGGCCGTTTTCAGCTTCATCGCTCCGGGAAGGACATCGTTCTGCAAGCTTCCTATCCGTCCACAGCCCGCATTTTTGCGGCTTTCCGTAATCCGCAGCAGGAGAGTAAGCTTTCTGCCCGTGAGAAGCAGACGCTGAAGATATGCGCGGACTGGATTTGCGGCAATATTCAGTTCCGCATGCCCGCAGGGCTGAAATTGAAGAAGGTTCATGATGCTCTGGTGGATAATTCGACATACACCAAGGGTTTTTATGATGCCGCGGATGTGATTGTGGAGGGTAAGGGGGCCTGCTCGGCCTATGCTTCGGCCACGCAGTTGCTGCTCAGCATGATGCGCATGGACTGCCGCCTGGTGCAGGGCTCCGGTAAGATGAATCACGTCTGGAATCTGGTGAAGGTGGATGATGCCTGGTATCACCTTGATACGACCTGGAACGACCCCATCTGCACGCCGCCTGCCCGCATGTATGACTATTTCCTGCTGACCGATGCTGAAATGGCGGCCGACCATGAATGGAGCAATCCGGAAAGGTACCCGGCAACACCGGAATTGAATGCCGCGCATTTCTTCAAACGCAATGACCTGCGCCGTGGCTGGCTGGCCAATGTGGGGGGCTATACCCTGCCCAGAGAGGACGAGGAATTGCCGGAAAGTGTGACAGAACGCCTCTTGGACGAAAGCTCCGCTCATGCGGAGAAATGGCTGGGGGCCGCCGGCTATCAGACTGATACCCGGCAGAAGGTAAAGAAACTGGTATCGCAGGATGGCAGGAAGATGGAGCTGAAAGGAGAGAATCACCCCAAGGTGAAACGCAGCGGCAAGCCTGACCTGAAAAAACTGAAGTGCAGCACCCCTGCTGATATTGATAAGGCCCTGGCGGCACGCTTGAATGAGCTGGATGATTCCGAACTGGTGCTGCATTGCGCCCCTGATACTGCCCCCTGGCAGATGCGCCGGATGCTGGCCCTGTCTGCCCTCCCGCAGTATGCGGAAAAATACAGCGCCGTGTGCGATGAAAAAGCTCGCACCATCACCATTACCCCGAAGTTCTGGCCGCACATGCGCATCCTTGCGGCGGCAAGAAACAGCGGGCTTTCCCGCAAACTTTCAGCCGATGAACGCGTGGCCGTGGAGCAATGCTCCCGGTGGGCGAGCACTTATGGAACAGCCTGGAAGAGCAATCGTCAGAAAATCCGCGACCTTTATCTGGCGCTCATCAGCTATTTCCAATATGATGATGAAGCCAGCCGCTATCTGGACTCGGCAGTGGCCGGAAAACGCTGCAATTCCTGGGGCTACGCCCAGGCCATGTATGTGGTCTGTCAGCTGATGGACGTGTCCTGCATCATGGTGCACGGGCGCACGGAGGAGGGCTTCCAGGTGTGGAACATGGTGCGGGTCGACAAGCTCAAGTGGTATCATGCCGATGCCGCGGCTGATGATAAGGCCGGCTGCCAATCCGAGTTCCGGTGCAAATGCCTCTTCCGCACCGATAAGGAAATGCGTGCCACGCATGCCTGGGACCCTGCCGAAACGCCGCCGACCCCGCAAAAATGATAGCTCAATGAATAAAAAATCCCCGCCGGTGACGGCGGGGATGCGTGGTGAAAGCTGCTTTATTTGCCGGCCGGTACTGCCTGTAATGCCGGCTCTTTTTCGATGCCGTTCTTAAAGCGTTCAAACACGCCGCGCGGATCTTCCGGGCTGCGCTTCAGCGCATCGAAAATCTTGTCTCTCATTTCTACCGCGGCCTGGAAGGCGGCTTCCTCGCTGCCATACTGGCGGTCGGAGAAATACTTGGTGAACTGGTTCCACTTGCGGCAGATGCTCAGGCGCCATCCTTGGAAGGATGTGGTCTCGTATGTGTATCGGGTAATGTTGCGTTGGGTCATATTGTAGTTGCCGGGTTCAGTACCGGGTGCGTCTATACTGCCACATCATGGTTCTGGTGACAACCTAATTTACTAAATGTTCGGTATTATTTCAAGAATAACAAAAATTTAAGACGTAGAAAGCACGCTCGTCCCAAAGATTTTGCAGGCAATGGAAATATCAGCAACATCCTGGAAGAAGCCTCCCCTCTGCCCGATAAATTGATGTTTGTCGTTGTGGGCACGGGACTTCAGTCCCGAAATAACGGTGCTTCCAATCGGGACTGAAGTCCCGTGCTCCGACAGAGTTCCCCCACAAATTCCAATTTATCACGCTCGGGAATCGAACTTTGGTACACGTATGCGCAGAAAGGAGCTGCCGGATACCGGCAGCTCCTTGAAAATCGGGCTATTTGCTCTTAGCTTTAGCAGCAGGGCTTGGCAAGAATCTTGCGCAGGCGGGCAAAGCGGGGCAGGGATTCGGCGGTCTTCATGCCGGTTGCACCCTGGATGAGGGGCAGGGCATAGTCCACGAAGGCCATCTCCACGTTGTTGCCGGCGGCGTTGATCCACTCGCGGGGAACCTTGCGCTCGAAGTTAGCCACGCTGGCCAGGGGCAGGAGCTTCATCTCGCACTTGTAGTTACCTTCCTCGTCGGTGCTGCGTTCGAAAGCGGGCATCTTGTCGGTGTCACCGGCCACAGCGGCCTCCACGGCGGTCTTACCGGCGAGGTAAGCCTCGTGGGCATCGGTGGCGGAGCCCAGGTGCGTGGCGCAGCGCTGCAGCAGGGAGGGCTCGATGGCACGCACCTTGGCGCTGGTCACGCGGGCACGCACGATTTCAGCCAGCTTGTTGGCCAGGCCGCCGAGCTGGGCGTGGCCGAAGCCGTCGTTGCTGTTGGTCTTGGCTTCGGAGATGAAGTTGCCATCCTTGTCGTGGATGCCTTCGGACACCACCACGAGGCACTTGCCGGTGGCGTTGTAAATCTTCTCCACATCGTTGAGGAAGCTGTCCATATCAAAGTCAACCTCGGGGAGGTAGATGAGGTCGGGACCGGCACCGGCGTAGGTGGCCAGGGCAGCGGCGGCAGTCAGCCAGCCGGCGTGACGGCCCATCACCTCGATGATGGTCACCATACCGGTGTCGTAGCAGCAGGCGTCGTGCTTCACCTCCATCACGGAAGTGGCGATGTACTTGGCAGCAGAGGCATAGCCGGGGCAGTGGTCAGTGCCGAAAAGGTCGTTGTCGATGGTCTTCGGAATGCCCATCACGCGGCACTCCCAGCCACTCTTCTCCATGAACTTGGAAATCTTGTTGCAGGTATCCATGGAGTCGTTGCCACCGTTGTAGAAGAAGTAGCGCACGTCGAACTTCTTGAAGGTCTCCAGCAGCTTCTCGTAGTCGGTCGGATCCACATCCGGGTTCTTCATCTTGTAGCGGCAGGTGCCCAGAGCAGAGGAGGGGGTGAACTTCAGCAGCTCCAGCTCCACCGGGTCTTCCATGCCCATGTCGTAAAGCTTGCCTTCCAGCACGCCCTTGATGCCGTTGGCGGCACCCAGCACGCGGGTAATCTGAGGAGCGTTGAGAGCGGTCTGGATAGCACCCAGAACGCTGGCGTTAATCACAGCGGTAGGACCGCCGGACTGACCGATGATGCATGCACCTTTGAGTTCGTTCATGATATGAAGAATGTGTAGATGTATTGTTTTTCTTGTTCCCTCCGCAGAAAAGTGTGGCCGAGGGAACGGCCGCCAACGGCGGGCGCCCCATTCTACATGTTTTGTTTTCACTTGGCAAGCAAAATAACCGGGTGGGCTGCCCGAAATGCAAAAAAAACACGCGCCTGGCCCGTTTGATGAACAATCGCCCAATGGGAAGTTGAATTACGAATGACGAGTTGGGAAGTACGACGTAAAAAGTTCCGCGGGCATTCGCCCGCCAGTATGGAATTATTTGATGTACAAAGGTGGCCGTGAGAGCATTACTGGCCGTTCTTTCGATTAAGCCCAAACAGCCTGGCGAGTGTGGCAAGAGAGGAGAAACTGAAGGTTTTGCCGATATTAAAACCGCCGATGTTTTTGTTGAGGCGCACGCCGCGCTGGCTCACGGAAGCGCGACCTACACCACTTTTTCCGAGGCTGAAGGAGATACCGCTGCGGCTGAAGTTCAGGTAAAGCACGCCGGGGATGATTTGAATCCGTGTGTATTGAGGGGCTCGGCGGCCGTAACGATGATTATTTCCGGGAGGTTCCAACATAGTGCTGCTTGTATGGGGTTAATCTTCAGCCTGGATAGTTGTTGGTTTACCTGTTAGAGTACAGGTGGGCTTCCCTCCTGTGGGGGGAGGTGAAGATGTGCTTGTACGGGCGCTTGTACCAACCGTTACCGGAATCGGTGGATACAGACTCGAACTTGTTGATTCCGCTGGGCCATTGAGCAAGGTAGTAGACCCCGCTGTCCTCAGGGGCGAGGATGTTGTATTGCTCAGGATGGGACAGCGGGGTGCGCCCCTGGGCATCGCGGGCGTTCGGGGCTGCTCCGTTATCCAGCAGTGCCTCCATGGCCTCCGCCTGGTTGTAGGGCAAATCCAGCCCCTTGTACTCATCCGAGTAGCCATACACGGCATCATCGGCCAGTGCGCAGATGAGGGGAGCCGGTTCCTTACCCGGCAACAGCGCGACCTTGTAATTGACCTCCGGCCCTTCATCAAAAAGAGCTACAATCTGTTCTAGCGTATCTCCCCGCTTAATGGCCGCTTCCAGCGTGGCCGGCGTTGTGGCGGCTTCCACCGCCCCTGCAAAGCAGAAGGCCATTACTATCACGGTTTGAAATATCGCTTCCATAAATTTGAAGGAGGAAGACGATTACATATTCAGAAACGAGAGAGGTTTCACACGGCCTCCTGTCCGGGTGGACGGTTCATCGGCACACAGTTTTCCTTTCCGGGTGCTGTTGCGTGTGTTTTGTCTGCTTGTTTCATATCTCTGGTTCGCGGAGACAAATAGCTGTTGGCACGTCTCACATTCGGCAGTATACTGTATTTCCTATGCGTTAAACAAATCGGGTGCACGCCGCCCTGAATTGGGGGCGATAATTCATCGGGCCGTTGAAGGCTCCTTGCCACCCCGCGACTTCTCGCAGAGCGAAACGCCGGAATGGTCAGCGTTTGGAACCGGAATAGGAGCCGCTTTTGTTATAATAGCGGGTTCCGCTGCTGCTTTGCTCTGCGCTGCCGGAGTATGACCCGCCCTTATTGTAGTAGCGGGTGGTGTTGCCGCTTTGCTGTGCACTACCGACAAACGAGCCGTTCTTGTCATAGTAGCGGGTGGTGTTGCCACTCGTCTGCGAGCTGCCGGTAAATGAACCGCTCTTATCATAGTAGCGGGTGGAGCTCCCACTGTGCTGCGCGCTGCCGATGAAAGACCCGCTCTTATCGTAATAGCGGGTAGTATTGCCGCTGGTTTCAGAGCGTCCCACATTGCTCCCACTCGGCCCATAAAACGACTCGGCAAGAGCAGGTAACGCCAATGCAATGATGATCAGAAGCGGTTTCATATTGAGTAACAAGCTGCATCGCTCTCTCTTACTTATACTCCAAATGAAAACAATTTCAAGAAAAATTGCTTGCAAAATCTTTGGAAAGACGTGTGGTAATCCGGTGAAGCCATCTTTTCGCTGTTGACTTGGCGGGAATAAGCTGATAAAAAAGCGGTAAGATGAGTGGAATGATGGAACAGGAACCGCAAAATCAGGAACGGGCCACACGGCTGCAGCCCGCCACGCTGTGGATGGCTGGGGCAGTGGTGGCGGGGTGTGCGCTGCTGGGCTTCTCCCTTCTGGATGATGGCTGGGAGAAAGAGGAGGAGCCCCCCTCAGTGCCGCATGTGGAGCCGGCTGTTCTTCCGGCTCCGATAGCGCTCCCGACAACTGCAAACATTTCTCTGCGTGTAGGCCAGCAATGGACCGCGATTCTGGAGAGCCGTGCCGGCACCGGTTATGTCTGGCAACTGGGGGAGGAAATGCCCGCCGATTCTCCTGTATCGGTCACCTTGTCCGGCGTGGAGCCCGATGAGTCGAACTGCTGCGGCTTCCCCGTGTCGGTAACGCTCACCATCACCGCCCTGAAACCGGGTGCGGCTGAGGTGCACCTGGTCTACGTGCGTCCGTGGGAGAAAAATGTACCCCCCGCAAATCAGGAAGTGTACAAGGTGAATGTGGCTGCTGAATAATTACCCGCAGCTCTGAGAGTAAGCATTGATATATTGAGAAAAATGGATACAACGGCTTCTTTGATGATGTTTTGCATGGCTGCTGTGCCCCTGCTGGCAGCGGAGGTGCCGGAGCCGCCTATTCCGGTGAATTTGCAGGTGGGGCAGAAGGTCAGCGTCCTGCTGGATGGAAATCCCACCACGGGCTTCAGCTGGATGCTGGCTGAGGAGTTGCCGGCTGATTCTCCAGTGCAGGTGGAGCTTTCCCTCGTTTCGAGAACGGGAGACGGTATTTCCTGCGGGGCACCCACTCCGACCTGCCTCACCATTTGCGGCGTGAAACCGGGCAAGGTCACGGTGCAGGTGGTTTACCGCCGCCCCTGGGAGAAGGGCAGGCCCAATGTGAAGAAGAAGAGCTTTTCCGTAAAAGTCTCACCCGCCGGAAAGTAAGCGGGCAGCGGCTCAGCTGCCGCTGGTTTTCAGGATGGTGCGGATGGGGAAGGGAATGTTGATGTTCTCTTTGGCGAATGCATCGAGAATCGCTTTGCCGAAGGCGAAGCGTGCCTTGTGGTAATCCTCCGTCTTGCACCAGGCCCCGATGTGCAGGTTCAGCGAGCTGTCGCCGAAGCCGACAAACAGCACCGCCGGGACCGGGTCGGTTGCCAGCAGGGCCTGCTCCTCAATCACTTTCAGGATGACCTGCCGCACATGCTCCAGGTCGCTGGAGTAATCCACGCCCAGGTCAAAATCGCAGCGGCGGAGGGTATCGCCGGTCATGTTCACCACGGGCTCCTTCACCAGGGTCTCGCAGGGGATGCGCACGCGGGAGTTATCCGTCTGCCGCAGGGTGACGGAGAGCAGGTTCACGCTTTCCACCGTGCCGGCCATGCCGCCGGCGCTGATGTAGTCGCCCAGGCGGATGCTGCGCTCGCTCATGATGAAGATGCCGCTGATGAGGTTGCTGAGCACGGTCTGCGCGGCAAAGCCGATGGCGATACCGGCCACGCCTGCCGCACCCAGCACGCTGATGAGGTCTACCCCGACTGCCCGCAAGGCATGCACCACCACAAACACCCAGAGCAGCGTGAGCAGTGCCTTCTCTACCAGCGTGCCTACCTGGCGGGGTAAGCGACGGTTCACCGGCAGGAATATGCGCTTCAGAATCATGCTCAGCAGCATACCCGCCACCAGGGTGAACACAAATACCACCCATCCCTGGGTTATCATGAAATCCCACACTTCGCCCGCATCCAGCCAGTCAACCTTTTTCCATTTCTCCATGCCCCGCATCATACCATGCCTGCCGCCCCTGTGCCAGTACGAAATTCAAACAAGCGTGGCAAAAGTACGAAGTACGAGGTGGGAGGTACGAAGTGAAAGTTCCGCGAGCCATGCGGCTCGCCATTTGTTATCAATAGAAAACACCTGCAGGCGCCAGCCTGCCTGACTTTATACTTCGCACTTCCCACTTCGTACCTCGTACTTCTGCA
>JAFSFD010000022.1 GCA_017435365.1 Akkermansia sp.
ACAATCCCTATAAGAGCGTATGTGCAAAGCCCCCTGATTCGCACCAGGGGGACTTATTTGCAAAAACGGGATAAAGGTACTTGCAACGTCTTGATATTGCAGCCTTCCTTTTTTATAGCTATCCTATTTTGGACAGCTATGCAAAATATCCGCGCGTCCCAAAGTTTGAGTACGTGTGGGCAGAATTACGGCTGGAACAGATTACGCTTGCTTAGGGCTGGGGGCTGTGGTAGAATCCGCGCGTACGTTTTACGCACCTACATGAATACACAACTTCGCATCGTCATCGGTTCAGACCACAAGGGCGTGGATTTGAAGGAAGCTGCCATGGAGATTCTGACTGGCTGGGGCTACCAGGTGGAGGACGTGGGTCCTGCCACGAAGGAGTCCTGCAACTACGCCGAGTACGCCAACAAGGTGTGCAAGCGTATCGTGGATGGCCGCGCTGACCGTGGTGTGCTGATTTGTTTTTCCGGGCTGGGCATGAGCATTGCCGCCAACCGCTGGAAGGGCGTGCGCGCCACCCTTTGCCGCACCCCGCAGGAGGCTGCTTTCTCCCGCCAGCACAATGATTCCAACGTGCTGTGCATGGCTTCGGCCTTCCTTTCTGCCGAGGCCATGGAGGAAGTGCTGCGCATCTGGCTCGATGCCGAGTTTGAGGGTGGTCGCCACATCAACCGTCTGCTGGTGGGCTCCGGCTCCCCGCTTGCCGCTTCTGACCCCGAGCTTGCGGCTTACATCGAGGAGGAGCGCCAGCGCCAGAATAACAATATCGAGCTGATTGCATCCGAAAACTTCACCTCTCCCGCGGTGATGGAGGCTCAGGGCTCCTGCCTGACCAACAAGTATGCTGAAGGCTACCCCGGCAAGCGCTGGTACGGTGGCTGCGAAGTGGTGGACAAGGTGGAACAGCTTGCCATCGACCGCGCCAAGGCCCTCTTCGGCTGCGATGCCGTGAACGTGCAGGCCCACTCCGGTTCCTCCGCTAACCAGACGGTGTACCACGCCTGCATCAACCCCGGCGATACCATCCTGACCATGGACCTCGCCTGCGGTGGCCACCTTTCCCACGGCTTCTTTGCCAACTTCTCCGGCAAGACTTACAAGGTGGAGCACTACGGCGTGAGCCCCGAAACGGAGATGATTGACTACGATGCCCTGGAGGCCAAGGCCAAGGAAGTGAAGCCTGCCCTCATTCTGGCCGGTGCTTCTGCCTACTCCCGCACGATTGATTTTGCACGCATCCGCAAGATTTGTGATGAGGTGGGTGCCATCATGTTCGTGGATATGGCGCACATCGCCGGTCTGGTGGCCGCCGGGGTGCATCCGTCCCCCGTGCCCTACGCCGACTTCGTTTCCACCACCACGCACAAGAGCCTGCGCGGCCCCCGCGGCGGTCTCGTCATGTGCAAGGAAAAGTGGGCCAAGAAGCTGGACAGCGCCACCTTCCCCGGTCTGCAGGGCGGCCCGCTCATGCACATCATTGCCGCGAAGGCTGCCTGCCTCGGCGAATGTCTCAAGCCGGAGTTCCGCACCTATGCTGAGCAGATTGTGAAGAACGCCAAGGCTATGGCAGACAAGCTCTCCCAGCTGGGCTTCCGCATCGTGGCCGGTGGCACGGATAACCACTGCTTCCTCGTTGACCTCAGCGGCAAGGGCCTGAACGGCGCCGAAGCCCAGGTGGCTCTGGACAAGGTGGGTATCACGGTGAACAAGAACGCCATTCCCTACGACAAGGGCACCACCTTCAAGCCCAGCGGCATCCGCATCGGCACGCCCGCCGTGACCACTCGCGGCATGAAGGAGGATGATGTACGCAAGGTGGCTGAATACATCGGCCGCTGCCTGGCCATTCTGGCCGCTCAGAAGGTGTGCGAGACTCCCGGTGCCTATGATGAGCTCCGCGCTGAGGTCTCAGCTTTCAATAAGAGCTTCCCCACGCCCTGAGCATAAAAGCATAGCGATACGCTACCGGAAAGGGTCCCATGAGGGACCCTTTTCTGTTATTGAAAACTTGCTGCGCGACAGGATTTTATCTTGCCAAATGGGTAGCTAAATGGCAGAATACGCGCATGGCTCATTACGGTAAACTTTTGGCAACTCTGCTGCTGGGTGCAGCTGCAATTTTCACCGGTTGCCAGCAGCAGGGCCGCAATTCTTACCTCCGCACACCGAAGGCGGTGCGATTCCAGCCGGTACGTACGCCGCTGGTGCAGCGCAGCATTTCCCGACTGGCCCGCGAGGTGAATATCAAGGTGCGCATCATGCCATCCAACGCCCGTCAGCGCCGCGGTGCCCGCCGCCTGAACCCTGCGTTCATCACGATTCACAGCACGGCCAATCATTCCCCTTCCTCCACCGCCATGCAGCACTCCCGTGCGCTCTGCCGCGGGGCTTTCACCAACCGCAGCTGGCACTTCACCGTGGACCAGTTCATGTGCGTGCAGAACCTGCCGCTCCGCGAGACCGGCTGGCATGCCGGCACCGCCGCGGGCAACCACAATTCCATCGGCATCGAAATGTGCGAGTGCGAAAACCGTGGGCACAATCACTTCCGCACCTGGGATCGCGCGGCCAAGCTCACCGCCGTGCTCATGAAGCGCTACGGTATCAACCTGCGCCGCGTGGTGCCGCACTACCACTGGACGCGCAAGAATTGCCCGGCACCTTTGCTTACGAACGGCAAACCCGGTCCCAAATGGGCATGGTTCCACAGCCGCGTGGACTACTACTACCGCTGCATTAACCAGGGCAAATCCAACCGCTGATGAGTGCAGCACTGAAGCCTGATTCCCGACTGGAGCGGCTTGCGGGTATCACTCAGCGCGAGCTGAAGGCATTGCAAGCGGCCGGGGTGGAGACCGTGCAGCAGCTTCTGCGGCGCATTCCCCGTCGGTACGAGGACAGGCGGAAATCCCAGCCGATTCACCTGTTGCAGGATGGCGATACCGTCTGCATTCGCATACACGTCTACAGCGCGGGGTGGAGGTTCTCGTACAAGCGTTATTTTGAAGTCGCTGCCGGTACTGTGGATGACCCGCACGGGGCGCGGCTCTATCTGCGCTGGTTCAATATGCCCTATGTGGCTAAGCTCCTGGCCACGGGAATGAATCTTTCTGTCTACGGCAAGGTTCGCGTCTATGGCGGTAAGCTGACCATGGCCAACCCGGATTTCGAAGTACTGGATGATGAAGATGCCGGGCACCGTCTGGTGGCGGCAGCCCTGGGAGGGCCGCTGATGCCTCCGAGCGAGGGGCAGGGCGCTGCCGCCGTGCACACGGGGCGGATAGTGCCCATCTACAAAGGGCTGCCCGGTCTGGCGGCCCGCACATACCGCGACCTGGTGTGGCGCACCTTGCAGCAGCTGGCTCCTGACCTGCCCGCGCCGGGGTACGATGTGGCCCCGGCCTATCCCTACTGGCAGGCCATCCGCGATATCCATTTCCCGGCAGAGGAAGAACTGCACCGCAAGGCGCGCCTGCGATTCGCCCTGGCAGAGTGTTTCGACCAGCAGTTCCGCGTGGCCTGGCGCCGCCGGAAAGTGCAGGGGCGGCCCGGACAGGTGACCGCCACCTGCGATGCCTACATGAACGAACTACTGGCGGAGCTCCCGTTCCGCCTTACAGCGGCGCAGCAGCGCTGTGTGCAGGAAATACGGCAGGATATGGCCACCCCGCGTCAGATGAACCGTCTGCTTCAGGGCGATGTGGGCAGCGGCAAGACCCTGGTGGCCCTCTGCGCCATGCTCCTGGCCGTGGGCAGCGGCAAGATTGCAGCCATGATTGCACCCACCCAGATTCTGGCGGAGCAGCACTACCGCAATTTCTGCCGCTTGCTGAAGCATACCGACATCAAAGTCTCCCTGCGCACCTCGGATCATGTGGACGATACCGGGTTGGTGCTCGATGCCGGGATTCAGGATGATTCACCGCGCATTATCGTGGGCACGCATGCCTTGCTGTACAAGAAGCACCGCCCGCACAATCTCGGGCTGGCAGTCATCGATGAGCAGCACAAGTTCGGCGTGGAGCAGCGCGAGCGATTCATTGCCAGTGGCGTGAACCCGGATGTGCTGGTCATGACGGCCACCCCCATTCCGCGCACGCTTACGCTCACCCTCTACGGGGATCTGGAGGTTTCCATCATTGACGAACTGCCGGCCAATCGTGGCGAAATTTCAACCGCCCTCCGCAACCCGGACAATATGAAACGCATCATTTCCTTCATGAGCAAGGAGATAGATGCCGGCAGGCAGGTTTATATCGTCTCCCCGCTGGTGGAGGACAGCGACACGCGCAAGCAGGCCAGCGCCACCAGCGAGCTGAACCGCTGGAAAGAACTCTTCCCGCAGCGCCGCGTGGGGCTGCTGCACGGCCGCATGCCCGCCGCTGAAAAGGATGAGGTGATGCAGGCCTTCAGCAAGGGGCAGCTCGATATACTGGTGGCCACCACAGTGGTGGAAGTCGGCGTGGATGTACCGAACGCCAATATCATGATTATCAATGATGCGGATACCTTCGGGCTCTCTCAGTTGCACCAGTTGCGCGGGCGTATCGGCCGCGGCGAGCACAAGAGCTACTGCATCCTGCTCTCCAGGGCAAAACCCGGCGAACCGGGCCGGGAAAAGCTGGAGGTGCTCTGCCGCACCTTGAACGGTTTTGAAATCGCGGAAGAAGATTTCCGCCTGCGCGGGCCGGGCGATGTGCTGGGAACTGCGCAGAGTGGACTGGGGGCCATTGAGTTCACCGAATGGCTGGGCGATATGCGCCTGATTCACCGCGCCAACCGGGATGCTGCTGCCATACTGGATGCCGACCCGGAACTGAAGCAGCCACAGCACGCCCCGCTGCGTGAGCTGGTGCAGTTTGAAGAAGAAAACGGCGTCACCTGCTGATAATACTCAGCGAAGCCAGGCCAGGAATTCCTTGTTGCCCTCCATGCCGGTGATGGGGGAATCCGCCACGCCGCACCATTCGCGGTGCAGCTCGTTCACCACAAAGTCATGAATCTTGTCCACGGCGCGCTGGTGCAGGGCGGGGTCACGCACGATGCCGCCGGGGCCTATATCCTCCGGCTGCAGTTCAAACTGAGGCTTGATAAGCACCAGCAAATCGCCACCTTCCTCCAGACAATCGTAGGCGGCAGGCAAAATCTTTGTCAAAGAAATGAAGGAAACATCGCTCACGATGAGCTGCACTTTCTCCCCCAGATCCGCAGGGGTCATATAGCGTGCGTTGAACTGCTCCTTGACAATGACGCGGGGGTCATTGCGCAGCTTCCACACCAGCTGGTTGGTGCCCACGTCTACTGCATGCACGCGCAGGGCGCCGTTCTGAAGCAGACAATCGGTGAATCCACCGGTGGAAGAGCCGATATCAAGGCAGATTTTGCCTTCAGCCTTGACCGGAAAGGCCTTGAGCGCCCCCTCCAGTTTAAGGCCGCCGCGGCTGACGTACCGGGGTTTATTCTTCACGGTAATGGGCAGGGTGTCATCTACCTTGGTGCCGGGTTTGGTGATGACCTGGCCCTTCACACTCACCTCACCCGCAAGGATGAGGCGCTGCGCCTGTTCCCGTGAATCGCACAGTCCCAGCTGTGCCACCAGCACGTCTAGCCGCTGCTTAGCCATTTATCATCAATGTGTGTAGCGATTCTTCAGACCACGATTCTGCCCCGGCATGATGGGGAAGGACCGACGAATCGGCTTGACAGACTGAGGTGTGCGATAGCTGCTCGGAGTAGTGGTTGCAGGCTGCTGCTGGCTCACTGCCGGCTTTACGACACGGGGCTGAGTGGCCACCGGAGCCGGAGCCGGGGGAGCTGCGGGGGCGGGAGCAGGGGCAACTACGGGTGCCGGAGCAGGGGTGGGCCTGGTGGCGATTGTCGCGGTCTCTTTCTGCTGCTGGCTGAAGAAAGGCGTGACGTTCTTCTCCTCGGCAGAGGGGGCAGGGGCAGGCGATGCCTGCGCAGGCTTTTCTGGAGTCGGTTGGGTTACTACAGGCTTCTCCTCGACCGGGGCCGGAGCAGGTGCAGGCTCGGTTGTAACAGGCTGGTTCTGCGTTACTACAGGCTTCTCCTCGACCGGGGCGGGTGCCAGAGCAGGGGCGGGCTCGGTTGTAACGGGCTGGTTCTGTGTTACCACAGGCTTCTCCTCAACCGGGGCAGGTGCCGGATCAGGGGCGGGCTCGGTTGTGACAGGCTGATTCTGCGTTACTACAGGCTTCTCCTCAACCGGGGCAGGTGCCGGATCAGGGGCGGGCTCGGTTGTAACGGGCTGGTTCTGTGACAGCACCGGAGCCTCTTCCACCGGCTCAGGGGCAGGAACTGCGACCGGCTCAGGGGCAGGAGCAGGGGTAACAATTTCCGGAGCCGGGGCAGGCTCTGCCACAACAGCGGCTGCCACCGGTGCCGGAGCAGATTTCATAATGACCCGGGCATGCCCTGTAACCACATCTGTCGGTTCTGAGCAAGAGCAAAGTACGAGACCGATGGAAAGTAGGTAGAGATTGCGTTTCATAGTTATTTTATTGTTATAATTAGTTGATTATAAAAAAGCGTGAGTGTTTGCCCAGCAGCTGATTCCATATATTGTGGTAATAATGCTCATGAAGATGAACACGGAATCTGCTGCCAGTTTTCCCTTATATTCATCAGGTGTGGGCAACAGGGCCCGGATGATGACAAAAATGGAACCGAGCCAGAGGAAGAAATTGAAATTCTGCCAACCGGGCGTGCTGAAAGTAGCGGCGAACTCTTTTCCGGCTACCAGAAGAGAGTAAAAGGAAAGCGGGGGGATTACCGTCAGGATGGCAAACTCCGGACGCAGTTTGCCGGTTTTGTAGATGCGAATCCACACAACTGCCCACAGAGCCAGGGCCAATACAATAGCTATCGCCATGCACCACGCTCCATCAAAAAAGCCCGGTATGGCATTCAGGGCCACCGTAAGCGGTGCCGCCAGGTAGATGAACTTCAGTCGATTCATGCGCGTCAGCCTACCCAGTTCCAGGTAATCGGCACTTCAATGTCCGGATGCAGACTGCGCATTGCCGGGCTGCCCATCACACAGTTCAGCAGGGCCTCCTTGTGAGGATTATCAGCGGGCAGGGGCACGCTGATTTCCGTCACTATGCGGGCTATGCGTCGTGGATTAGCACTCATCTCTTTCCCGATGGTGATTACTGTGCCGTTCAAATCAAGTCCGTTATCCTCTGCATAGATGCCCATGATTGTTTCCATGCAGGCGGCCATGGCGCAGCACATCAAATCCGTGGGTGAGAAAGATTCTCCTTTGCCGCGGTTGTCTACCGGAGCGTCTGTCGATACCGTTGCCCCTGAGGGACCGTGCTCCAATCCGCAGTGCAATCCACCTTCGTACTTAATTGTGCATTTGACCATAGGCCAACATACTACTCCACACGTCAGGGGAGAGTCAAGTGAGAATCTCGCCACCACGGGCAGAAAACAGAAATTTACAACTACGCATAATATGCGTAATGCCGAATTTTGCAACTTGTATTTGGCAGTAACCAAGAATGAACTTGAATTGGCGGGAAAACCTGATAAAATGGTCGGCGCTTATGAGTATGGTGACAGTTGAGCATCTGCATAAAGTTTTTGGTCGCTTCACGGCGGTCAAGGATGCGACGTTTTCGATTGAGAAAGGAGAAATCGTAGGTTTTCTCGGGCCGAATGGCGCGGGAAAGACGACCACGATGAAAATGCTGACCGGCTATCTGCCACCAACAGCCGGCACCGCGAGCATTGCCGGGTTCGACATCATCGACAAGCCGCTGGAAGCCCGCCGCCACCTGGGATACATGCCGGAAAACGTGCCGCTGTACGACGATTTGCGCGTGACAGAATATCTGGAATACCGTGCGCGATTGAAAGGCATATGCGGAAAATCCGTGCGCCAGCAAGTCGGCTGGGTTATTGACCGCTGCGGTCTGGAGCCGAAGCGCAAGAACCTCATCAGCACACTTTCCAAGGGCTATCGGCAGCGCGTAGGCCTGGCCGATGCGCTGCTGGGCGACCCGGATTTATTGATACTGGACGAGCCGACAAACGGTCTGGATCCGAACCAGATACGCCAGATTCGCGAGCTCGTGCGCTCGCTGGCAGAAGAACACACGGTCATCCTCTCCACGCACATCCTGAGCGAGGTGGAAATGATTTGCAACAAGGTAATTATCATCGACCAAGGCCAGATAAAGGCGAACGACACGCCGGGCAACCTCACCCGGAACTTACGGGCCGCAGGCCGCGTATCCATTGAATTCAAGGGAGATCTGGATACAGTAGTTAAAGAGCTGGAGGCATTTGCCCCCATCAAGAAAGTAATAGTGGATGAGCCCCTGCCCGGCGGCTGGCACCATGTTATCGTGCGCGCAGAGCCCGGCACGGACACGCGCGAAAAAGCAGCCGCCATTATCGCATCCCATCACTTCCCGATGCGCCACATCTACCGCCACATACCGAGTCTGGAAGACGTATTTGTGGAGATGACCCGCAAAGACTAACCCCCTTCACAACACAATGGCTGACGAAATCAAAAACAGCATAACACGCACACGGAGCTGGTTTTACACACTCCGCACCATCTTTTTTCGCGAACTGAAGAGCTACCTGGGCACCCCATTCGGCTGGGTGATTCTGGCATGTGCCATCGGACTCCAGGGCTTCTGGCTGCAAGCTGTTCTGCAGACCATGAGCAAAGCCTCCGGCGAAAGCGTCATGTACTACATGCTGGACAACGTAAACTTCTGGTTCTTCTTCATCTTCATCTTTCCGCTCATCACCATGCGCACCATGGCAGAGGAAGAGAGCCACGGCACCCTGGAAGGCCTGCTCACAGCCCCGGTGACTACCACGCAGATTATTCTGGGTAAGTACTTTGCCGCCCTGCTCTTTTATATTGTGCTGTGGACTCCGATGCTGCTCTACCCGTGGGTAAGTGATCTGGGCAACCTGTACACCAACCTCCGGTACGACGTGATACCCGAAGGCCGCATCAACTATACCCCGGCAGACTGGTACGGACCCATCAGCATTCTGACCATTTCCGGCAGCTTCTTCATAGCGCTCGGTCTCTTCTGCTCCTCTCTGACCCGCAGCCAGATTATTGCCGGTATCGTCTGCACCTGCTCCATCATCATCTATTACTTTATGGGCCGTGTACCGGAGCTCTGGGGCGAGTTCCCCGCAGCACCCGCATTCCATTACCTCTCAATCTCCGAACAGATCAGCGCATTCTCCCGCGGTCTTGTGGACACCCGCCCGCTGGTGCTCTACCTGAGCCTTGCGGTGTTTACACTGGCTCTCACCAAACGCGTAGTGGATTATCGCCGCTGGCACCGCTGATGAAAAAACAATTTTACATAATCTCCGCATGAGTAAGAAGACCTACACCGGACACCCGGACGCGCGCAAAACAAAATACAACCCACTGGCATGGGTAAACCTTGTGCTGCTGGCCATCATCGTCATTGCCTGCAATTACATCGGCTGCAATGAGTATGCGCGGCACGACCTCTCCCAGGACCAGCGCTACACCATTTCCGACCGCACGGTGAACGTGCTGAGCAGCGAGCGCATCCAGAAGCGGGAGACTCCCGTGCGCGTCATCTTTGCGTTCAAACGCTCCACGCCCAACTACAACCGTATGTACTCCCTCCTGGAGGAATACGAGCGGATTGGCAAGGGTAAAATTGAAATCGAGAGATTCGACCCGATGCGCCAGCCGAACCGCGCCCGCGAAATCTCCCAGATATATGGTGTGGAGTTCAAACAGGACTTATGCATCATCGATGCCCGCAAAGATCCGAATGCTCCCATCAAGACCTTTGAGGAACGCCACAGCGACCGCCAGCATGTGCGCATCCGCCCCGGCACCTCATTCATCAAATACGAGACCCTGCCGGACGAAAGCCGCCGAGCCGTGGCCCTCATGATGGATGAAGTGGTTTGCAGCGCCATCACCGAAGCCGTGGAAGGCGAAATGCGCCACATGTATGTAGTGGAAGGCAAAGGCGGCGTCTCACGCGATGACCAGACCCTGCTCGAATCCATCGGCAACATCACCAACGCGCTCAATATCCAGCTCTCCTGGGTAGACATCGCCAACACGGAAAAACTGCCCGACAACGCAGAAGGGCTGATTATCATCTCACCGCTCAGCGATTTTACAGATAAAGAAATGGGGGTGCTGCGCGAGTTCTGGGAGCGCGAAGGCCGCAACGCTTTCTTTGTGGCGCTCAATCCCTCACTGGAGCAGAAACTGCCGCGCCTTTACCGCTTCCTGCGCGAACAAGGGATTCGCCCGAACTGCGACCGCGTTCTGCTGCGGGACCGCAAACGCGCCTATTACGACATCAGCGCGGTTTTCCCGAAGGGGCTCAACTGCACCAAACCCTTCTGGAACGGCACAACACTGGTGGAGGGTCAGTGCATGTCGCTCACCCTGGAACATGGCGATGAAAACGCCGCGGCCTTGCGGAAGCTGACCACTTACCCCCTGCTCATGACAACGGACGCCTACTATGGCGAGACCCGCCGCGACCTGGAGCCGGCATTCACCCCGGCAGAAGACCGCGAAGGACCGCTTTGCCTGGAAGCCGCCGTAACACGCGGCAATCCCCGTGACCCGAACAATCTTTCCACCATGGTGGTGCTGGGCAATGTGGACATGCTCTCCCAGGAAAACGCCAAGACCGAGCAGCGCGACTACATGCACACGCTCTGGGCCTGGATGTGCAGCCGCCCCGAATACGGCGGCAAGAGCGCGAACCAGGACCTGACTATGAAGATTGACTTGGACCGCCACACGCGGAGCGCGATTGAGAATCTTACGCTCATCATCATGCCCTTGTGCGCATTCCTCATCGCCATCTTCATCTGGAATACCCGCCGTCATTAACCCCCCATGAGAATACTTCCCACCATCCTTTTATCGCTTCTCGCAGCCGGAGCCGTCACCATGGCCACCTTCCTGGCCATTGATGGCAATCTGGCCCGCATCACAGGATGGTATCGCTTTGAGCCCGGCATGCCGTTGTTCTCCGCGGAGAACATGCACCAGCTGAACGATGTATGCTGGATGCGCATCCAGGATTTGCATGATGAAATAGTCTGTGCCAAAGATGAGCACGGCACCTGGTGGATTATCAAACCATTCAAGGACCGGCTGGCGCCTTCGGTTGTTGAAGCCATCTTCCATTTCACCGCCAATGCGCGACTGGTAGACACCCTCCCGCTCAACAATATCACACGCAGCAATATGCGTGAGTTCGGTGTGGAAACATCTCCCCACCGAATCACCTTGAAGCGGCCGGAGGGGAATGACAGGCTGACCACCGTGGCCCGCTATACCCTGGGCAGCACCTCACCCTGGCTGGCCGATGCAGGGGATGGCGAGACCCTTTTCCCCACCACCTATCTGCGAACGAACTTCTATGGCAGGGACAAGCGAATCCATGTGGTCAGCGGCAACATCCTCCACATATTCAAAGAAGGGCTTGAGGCCCTGCGGGACCCCTCTCCTCTCCAATTCGAGCAGGATGAGCTGCGGGGCATCACCATCAGCTACGCCGATTCTGCAAAACACGAAGTGAAGCTTTCCCGCATCAGCGCGGAGGCGCCATGGACCATCGTTTCGCCCATCATTACCGGGGCAGATGAGGATAACGTAGCCAAATTGGTGCGCAGTCTCCTGAGTATTAAAGCCATCCGTGTGGAGGACGCTATTGAGGTGAACCTCTCCGATAAGCCGGTCTACACCATCAGGCTGGAAGGCACCTGGGGTGAGAAGCCGCGGGAAATCTGCATCTTTGAACCTTTCACCCAGGAGGGAGATGACCAGAAATACTGCCACGCCACAGTGAATGACCGCCCGGTGGTGTTTACGCTGCAGGCAGAACCACGAGCCAATCACACCGGCAGCTACGCACGCCTGATTAAGGCCATCTGCGAATTACCGGTTTTACCGCAGAAAGCCATGGCGCAGGTGCGTATGGCCAACAAGCGCATAGCCGTATCAGAAATTCCGACAGAGCTGCCCGCGCTGCGCTCCATGAAGTTTGCAGATCTGGACACGGGCGACGTAGCACGATTCTCACTCCGCACCACGCGGGGACACGGTGCCATACGCATGCTTCTGATACCGGGAGATGCAGAAAGCAAGGTGGAAGACACCTGGATGTTTGCCACGGGTGGTTCCCGCTACCAGAGAGCAGAATCTGCGCAAGTGAATCGCTTCCTGAGCGGCCTGAGCAACATTCCGGTTGAAAAAGTAGTGGCAGATGCCGCACCTGGTGAGGACATGGCCCCCCTGCTCGCTCAATATGGTCTGAACGACCCGGATTACATACTGTCCGTTCTTCCCCGCCCCTGCATGGTGCGCGCAACGATTTTCGGCCATGACTTGCCCATGGTGAAGGACCGCAATCCCCGCACATTCCTGCTGCGGAGATTCGCCGACCCGGCCACCGGGCGGCGCGCCTGGTTCGGCTCCGAACTGGGTTCTAATTCCATCTGTCTGCTCAGCACCAGGTTCACCCGCATGCTTTCGCTGCGCACTGAAAAGTGGAAGGACCGCAGTCTTCTGAGCTTCCCCATTTCCTCCGTGCGGCGTCTGACCCTGGATTTCCAGCAGGCCCCGCTCGTGCTGGACTATGAATACATGGGCGAAACATGGTCCGGTACCCTGAAGGGGGAAGATATCACCCCCCGCATTAACCCGCACCGCGCGGCATTCTACCTGCGCCAGCTGCAGAAACTGAAAGTTTCTCAATGGCTCGACCCGGCAGATGAAGATGCGATTGCGGCGCTTCACACCCCGGCTTTCAGCGTGAAACTGGAGCTGGAAATGACGGATTACTCCGACGCAGAGGAAACGGTAGTAGAGCAGACCGAAGATATTTCAGACGCACCTGCCGACATGCTTCAGGAAAACAACGAAGATGCGGATGCTGCGATTCTGCGCTCGCTGGCCACGATGGAGCGCAAGACGCACGCTGTAACACGCACCCTTCAGATTGCTCCGGCGGCGTACGACTCCGACCGCCCGTTCTTCTATGGCCGGGTACAGGAGACAGGCCAGCTGTTCATTCTTCCTTTTGAGGATGCTCAATCGCTTGCCGGTGACATTCTCGACATGTAATAAGATTTTCATAACACCAACCAACACAACCAAGACCGTGAAAATGATACAAGCAATTCGTTCGATGGCCCTGGCTGCGCTGAGCGTAGGATGCGTAGCGGCCCAGCAGCCTGCACCATACGGTCCCACCCCCACGGCTCAGCAAGTCGATTGGCTCCGCATGGAGTGGTACGCTTTCGTCCACTTCAGTCTGAATACATATACCAACAAGGAATGGGGATATGGGGATGAATCCCCGGAACTCTTCAATCCCGGTCAATTCAACGCGCGGGATATTGTGGGCACCCTTAAGGAGGCCGGCATGACCGGTATGATTTACACGGCCAAGCATCACGATGGCTGGTGCGCATGGCCAACAAAATCTACTTCTCACAGCATCCGCAAATCCCCCTGGAAAAAAGGCAAGGGTGACGTGGTGAAAGAATTTGCCGATGCCTGCGCGCATGCCGGCATCAAGTTCGGCACGTACCTTTCACCGTGGGATCGCAACTGTGCGGAATACGGCCGCGACGGCTACCGCAAGGTCTACTACCGCCAGATTCAGGAACTGCTCAAAAACTATGGACCTATCTTCGAAATCTGGTTCGACGGCGCCAACGGCGGCGATGGCTTCTATGGCGGAGCCCGCGAGCGGCGCAACATCGGCAGCGCGGATAAGTACTACGACTATGAGCAAGTGGTGCGCAATATCCGCAGAATGCAGCCTGACTGCATTATATGGGGTGCCGCCCAACGCGGAGATGTCGTGTGGGGCGGTTCTGAAGAAGGATTCGTGAAATACCCGCTCTGGAACGCACGTGGCAACAAGTGGATTTCTCTGGAGGGTGATACCCCCATCAACCATGCGGGCTGGTTCTGGCACCCCGGCCAGGCAGACCGGGTGAAAACACCGGAGCACCTCATGAATGTTTACCTGAGCAGCGTGGGACGCGGCGCCAATCTGATTCTCAATTTGGCCCCGAACAGGGATGGCGTGCTGGATGCGGCAGACGTGGAATCCCTGCTCTCTTTCGGTGCTGTGCGTCGCCAGCTGCTGTCCAGGGATTACGCACTGGGTGCAGCCACTCGCTCCGAAACAGATTCTTTCAGCAAAAAAACCGGCACCGATAAACTGACCGATGGCGATATCGAGAGCTTCTGGAGCCCGGAGGCAGGAACAGCTCAGCCCAGTGTGGAGTTCAAACTTCGCAAGAAAGAAACATTTGATGTGGTGCGCCTGCGTGAGCAGATTCGCCTGGGTCAGCGTGTAGAATCTTTCAAGGTGGAAGCCAAGGTAGACGGTGACTGGGTGACCATTGTGGAGCCCGGTACCCCCGGAGAAGTGGAAACCGGGCTTGAAACGCGCGGGGGCAAGGGCCACACCATCGGTAATCAGGTGCTTCGCTGGCTCAAAGAACCGGTTACGACCAACCACCTGCGCCTTACCATCACAGCGTCCAAGGCTGTTCCCTGCATCTCTGAGTTTTCACTGCTGCGCATGCCCAAGATGATGCCCAAACCGGAAATGACCCGCAAAGGCAACATGCTGCACATTGAAACAGACGGCGACTACAAGATATTTTACACGACGAATGGTCGCACGCCGACTGAGGAATCCGCAGAATACAGAAAGCCTGTTGAGTTTGATTCTCCAGGCACAGTGAAAGCTGTTTATGTAAACCGTGAGGACGGCAGCATCGGCCCCGTGGCGACACTTAATCTCGGCTATGCCAAGAGTGAGTGGAAATCCGCCGGTGCCGAAGCCGCATTCGATGACGACGCATCTTCCCATTGGAAAGGAGATTCGGCCCCGGCCTCCTTTGTGGTGGATATGGGGAAAAAGCAGAAAGTGGCGGCTTTCTCCTACCTGCCGCGACAGGACAGGACCACCGAAGCCATGACCGACCAGTACAAGCTGGAGCTCAGCTCGGACGGGAAGGATTGGAAAACCGTTTCAGAGGGAGAATTCTCCAACTTGCGCGCTAATCCCATCGAACTGAAAGTGCACTTCAAGCCCACAGATGCGCGTTATTTCCGCTTTACCGGAAAACGGGCTCTCGACGGCAAGGGCGTAACCGTGGCTGAAATCAATATGTTCCCGGAAGAAAAGGAAGATAAGCCCCGCTCCAGAAAAAAGAAATCCAGAAAAAAGAAATCCAAGAAAAAATAAATCTCCCCATGTGGCAATGGCATAAGACAGCAGCTGCTGAGCAGGAAGCCCGGTGGCAGGAAAAATTGGGAAACATCCCCGGTTGCGTTATTTCTGCCGGTTTCCAGGCAAGCCGGATTTCCATCGATGTGTACACCGAAACGGCCGAGGAAGCCCTGGTGCTCCAGGCCTGCTACGGCGGCACAGTGGAGGAACTGACCACCACCGATTGGGTGGCAGCCACCGCACCGGAAAACACCCCGCCGCTCATCATCCGCGATAAGCTGGTTATTTCAGCATCTTCAGCCCCGGAGGTACTGGCTGAACTGAAAGCAAAATACCCCCGCCGCATCATTCTTACCTTCCCGGCGGAACGGGCTTTCGGCACCGGCAACCACGCCACCACCTCCACATGCCTGCGCATGCTCTGCGACCATGTGCGCAGACTGGCTCCCGGCAGCTGGAATCTGGCGGATATCGGCTGTGGCACCGGCGTGCTGGCGCTGGCGGGTTTGCGGCTCGGTGCAGCCAGCGCTGTGAGTTTTGATTTCGACCCGATAGCAGTAGAAGTGGCGGCACGCAATATAGAACGCAACGGAGGCGCGGAGAATCTCGAACTTTTCCGGGCAGACGTGTTTGAGTGGAGCCCGAAACCCGGGCAGCAGGCAGATGTGGTGCTGGCCAATCTTTTCTCCACCGTGCTGCAAAAAGCCTTCCCGCGCCTGCTGGCGGCCATGAAACCCGGCGGCATTCTCATCATCTCCGGTATCCTGAATACTCAGGCTGCCGAGACTCTGGCCGCAGCAGAAGCCGCCGGGCTCCGTGTCATGAAAACCACCACCCGGGGCAAGTGGACCACCGCTCAGCTCACCCAGGCATGAATATCCTCGCCATAGAAACCTCCGTGCCGCAGGCTTCCCTCTGCCTCTCGCTGGGGGCAGAGCCTGTGTTCTCCGCCGAATGGGAGGCAGAGCGCAACCATGATGCGCACCTTTTCCCCGCACTGCAAGGCGCTATGGATGCGCTGGGTGACTCGCAGCTGGATTACATCCTCGTGGGGGCCGGCCCCGGAAGCTACGGCGGTGTTCGCGTGGCCCTGGCCGCCGGTGTCGGTATAGCAGCGGTGACCGGAGCCAGACTGGTGGCAGTGGAGTCCTGGGCCCAGCTGGCAGAGCCCGGAGCCTGCGTAGTGGCGGATGCACGCCGTGGCGGCTGGACTGTGCGCCAGCCGGATGGCCGGATTGAAGTATTGACCCCTGAACAATTACAAGCCCTCACTTGCCCGGTATTCTCCACGGAAGTCCGCGGCAAGCTGGCCCACCTGAATCTCCGCAACCTGCAGAAAGAAGAGTTGCAGCCTACAGCCCGGGGACTGGTGGACACCTGGTTGAACATGAACCAGGAGGAACAGGCGGCCGCTGCCGCAAAACCGGCAGAGCCCATCTATGTGCGCCCGCCGCACATTACCGCAGCTGCCCGCAAACCTTGGGAGATATGAGCGAGGCCCCGGAAAGCCCTGCCTTCGAGCATTCCTGCCAGCGGTGTGGCGCATGCTGCCGCTGGGAGGGTAATGTGTGCCTTACCGATGAGGATATCACGGCCATAGCAGCCTACCTGAACATGGATGAGGTAACATTCATCAATGAACTCTGCCACCTGCAACGCAACAGACGGGGACTTTCTCTCATTGATGCGCCCGATGGCGCCTGCATCATGCTGCAACCGGACAATACTTGCCGCATTCAGCCGGTAAAGCCAAGACAATGCCGCGATTTTCCCTATAAGTGGAACTTCCCCGGCTGGGAGCTCCGCTGCCCGGGATATGGCAGGAAAGGGGGCTGTGAACAATGAGGCCCTCCCGCATCCGTAAATACTGCACCTATCTCATCCGCTCTGCACGCCGCCGCATTCTGCGTGGGCGCAGCGCACTGGCAGCACGCCTGAACACGGCGCCGCACCGCATTGCCGCCAGAGATGAGAGCCGCCGTGCCCACGCCGGCACCATAGCGGACCTGTTCGCCTCCATCATGTGCCAGGTGGTTGATATAGGCGTGGATAAGCTGGATACGGCCATGGATATTCTGCGCCACGATTTCCCGAACGTGGAGCATATCTGGCTGGCGGAGCGCTTCCAGACCGCGTATGAAGCGGCTTACCCCCTGCCCGCCACTCTGGCGCTGGCAGCAGCAGGCCGCACTGAGGAGGAACGCATTTCACTGGCACTGGAGGTGTATGCCCTGCTTCTCCGAGTCGGTGGTGACCTGACCACGCCCACCTTGTTCGAAGAAGTCACGTTCGGGCTGAATCTGCCGGGTGCTTCTTCCATGCTGGAAGAACTGATGCGCAGCCCCGGTGCCACCGCACCGAGTCCCCTGGAAAGCATCACCTTCTCTACCGAGCAAGGGGCGAATACCGTGCTGCTGCCGGAAAGCGAGGCGAATGTGATGTTCCGCGCCATTCGCTGCGTGAATTTCCTGCTCATTGTCAATGATTCGGATGCGCCCATTTCGGTTCGCGGTCAGATTTTGGGAAAAGGCGGAGTATTGCCGCTCTCCTCACGCCAGACCATCGAACTCAGCTCCTGCTATTTCAGTTATCGCACCATTGTCACGCTGCTTCAGTTCCGCTCCACCGGTGTGAAGCTGGTAAACTACCTCACCCTGGGCGGAGACTCGCTTTCGCTGAACAAGCAGCGCCCCCGCAACTGCCTGGCCAAAGTCAGTATGGGGCTTCAGGTGGAAATTGAAGTATTAAGGCAGGATGCGGATATCATTCTGGAAGGCCGCTCGCTTAACGCAGGCGAAGTGGTGACCACTTCGTATTTTGCACCGTTTTACGTGCAGGGCCAGGGGCCTTTCACCTTTGTTGACCTGGCAGAGACGGGGGCTTCCGGCAATAGCTACCAATTGGACCCGGGTGAAAGAACCGTACTGGTCACCAACCTGCCCTTTATTCTTCGCCAGGATGTTCTCAAACTGACTCCCGGTCTGGCCCCCGGCGTGGTGCTGGAAGTAAGCTATTCGCGCTCCACGAACACCGGCACGGTCCGGGTGGTCGAGGGCAATTCCCCGTCGGTCACGGTGCGCGATATTCAGGTCAAAGGCGATGCGCCGCTGCAGGATGGTGACCTCATTGCCCTCAGTCCGGTGCAATTCATCCGCTGCCGCTTTTCCTCGGGCATGCTGGAGGAAGAATCCAACCTCATCTCGACCCTGCGGGTGCGTGGTCTGACCCGCGATTTCGTCCGCGCCGGTCGTGTGGTTGATAACATTGATTTTACCCTCAATCGTGGTGAGATGGCCTGCATTCTGGGGCCCAGTGGCTCCGGCAAAAGCACCCTGCTTTCCATGCTTGCCGGTCATCTGGAACCCTCTTTCGGCAGTATTTTCTATAACAATGAGCGCCTGACTCCTCAATCGGCCAACCTGCGCCGATACATCGCCTTCATCCCTCGTGAGGATATTCTGGATGAAGCCATGACCGTGCACGAGCATGTGTACCAGGCCTCCGTAGCGAGACGCCCGCGCCTGGGGCATGTAGACCGCATGCGGCGCGTTTCTGCCGTCCTCAATTTCGTCGGTATCGGTCACCTGGCGGACCGCTCGGTGGGCCGGGCGGGAGAACGCACCATATCCGATGGCGAGCGCACCCGCCTGAACCTGGGGCTTGACCTGACCGGCACATCAGAAGTTTACCTGATTGACGAACCCATCAGCGGCTTATCTTCGGTCGACGCCGAACGCGTGATAGAAACGCTGGAAAACATGGCAGAAGGGCGCATTCTGCTCTGCACGCTGCACCGCCCGGCCCAGGTGCTGCTGAACCGATTCAAAAAAGTGATGGTGCTGGACACACACGGGCAGATGGCCTTCTGGGGCAGTCCGCAGGAGATGGCTGAATATTTCCGCAATGCCGCCATGGAAATGCGGCTACGCATCCCCCGCGAAGCCATTGCCGCCGGCGGCGCTGACTATGTGTTCGAAGTGCTGGATGCTCCATTCCGCCGCGTAGGCAGCAGACAGCGTGAAAACCCGAATCTCTGGCAGGAGCGGTTTGAAAAATACTCCTATTCCACCAAAAATAAAGACCGTCAGCCGGAAGAGCAGGAGGAACCCCGGCGCGCCATTCCTAAGGCCCGCCCGCGGACTCCGGCAGAGCTCTGGCGCCTTTTCCGTCTCTGGGTGGCTAGAACCCTGCTGGCACGCGTCCGCAGCCGGTTGGGATTGTACGCCGTGCTACTGGAAGGCCCCGTGCTGGCTGCCCTCATTGCCGGTACACTCCGGGCCTCCGGCGAGGCGACGTACACATTCTACAATTCGCTCCACATCACTGAGTATCTGTTCCTTTCACTGGTGCTGGCCATGTTTTTCGGGTTGACGGATTCCGCCTGCGAAATCCTGCGCGACCGGCCACTGCTGCGCCGCGAAAGCAATTACAAGCTTTTCACGACCGGTTATCTGGCTGCCAAAGTGCTGGTGCTGACCGGCATTGCCGGACTGCAATGCGCTCTATATCTGCTGGTGGGCAATGCCATTCTGGAAATCCACTACATGTTCTGGAACCATTTTGCGGTGATGCTGCTCACGGCCTTTGTCGGCATTGCGCTATCCCTCATGGTTTCAGCCTTTGTCCGCACAGATCGTGTTGCGCTCAATATTGTCCCGCTTCTGCTCGTTCCTCAGATTTTGCTGGCGGGGGCCCTGGTGAGGTTTGAAGAGATGAATGAGTTCAGCCCGAAGATTCCGGATGGAATCATCCCGGCGGCTGTGGATAAGCGCCTGTCCAACCTGCGCCACCGCGTAGCTTATCAGGATGAAATAACACACAATATCACCAGCAAGCCCGTTCCGCTGATTGCTGAATTCTGCCCCTTGCGTTATGCCTTTGAGATGCTCTTTGTCGTGCAGACTACGGATAACCTCTGGGAACTCCAGACCGGCAAAGTAAACCGCCTCCGTGAACAACTGAAGGAAAGCGGCTCACTGGATGAATTGCGGTTCATTCAACGCGCTGCTCTGGCCTTCAATGGTATAGCCGGCAATGTCTACGAGGCAAAAGAAATATTGCGCCGCGTTTCCAAGGCCGCCCTGAATCACGATGAGGATTTCCTGGAGGATGTGCTGATTTCCCAGGATGAACGCGAAACAACGAAGCGAGACCAACCGGCCGAGTTCTATTTCTCCAACCGAAAGCTGATGTCGATGACCGAGGGGGTGAAAACCGCCCGAAAGGATGGCCGCTCCAATGAATACCGCGGTTTCTTCCTCTCCCCCCGCCAGGCCATGACTTTCGCCACCCAGGATCACGAAACAGACGAGAACTCCATCTCCACCGTCACGCGCAATGCCGTGTATCTCTTCCTCATGGGTCTGGTGCCTATTCTGCTCGCGGCCTGGGGGCTCTGCCGCATCAGCCGTGGAAAATAAGCTGCGGAATCTGTGCACTCCTGCCCCAAAGTTTGAATACAGAGCTCGATAAATGAGAATTTGTGGGGGAACTCTGTCGGAGCACGGGACTTCAGTCCCGATTGGAAGCACCGTTATTTCGGGACTGAAGTCCCGTGCCCCGACAACGACAAACATCAATTTATCGAGCAGAGGGTGCTCCTTCCAAAATGTTGTTGATGTTTCTATTCCTTGAAAAATCTCTGGGGTACACTTGGAATCTGCGTCAATGTAACATATTTTGCTTTTACTGAGCCCGGAACAGGTGTATACTCCCCGTGTGCGCAGATGTAACCGCTGCGCGCTGTGATAAGAAAATGAAAATCGTTCTTGCATACTCCGGTGGTCTTGACACATCCGTGCTTCTGGTGTGGCTCAAGGAGAAGTATAATGCTGAAATCATCGCCTACTGCGCAGACGTAGGCCAGGCTGAAGAGCTCGACGGCGTCATCGAAAAAGCTCTCGCTACAGGTGCTTCCAAGTGCATCATCGGCGACCTGAAGGCCGATTTCGCTGCCAATTACATTTTCCCCATGTTCCAGGCTAACGCCGTGTACGAAGGCCGTTACCTGCTGGGCACCTCCATTGCCCGTCCCTGCATCTCCAAAGCCATGGTCGATGTGGCCATTGCCGAAGGTGCCGATGCCATTGCCCACGGGGCTACCGGCAAGGGCAACGACCAGGTGCGCTTCGAGCTTTCCATCAACGCGCTGGCACCCAAGCTCCAGGTGATTGCCCCCTGGCGCATGAAGGAGTGGCGCGACCAGTTCCCCGGCCGTGCCGAGATGATCAAGTACGCGGAGGAACACGGCATTCCGATTCGCCAGAGCATGAAGAAGCCCTACTCCATGGACCGCAACCTGCTGCACATCTCCTACGAGGCCGGCATCCTGGAAGACACCTGGTACGATGCCACCAAGGAGGAAGACCGCGGCATGTATGTACTCTCCAACGCTCCGGAGGATGCACCCGATGCACCCCAGTACCTCCAGTGCCTCTTCGAGAAGGGCAACATCATCGGTCTGCAGACCGAGGGGCTTGCTGAGATTATGGCCACGGTGGGCACCACTGCCCAGGGCGAGAAGGATGGCTACACCCTGCTCGACCCGCTCGGCGTCATGCTGGTGCTCAACTATCTGGGCGGCAAGCACGGTATTGGCCGCGTGGACATCATCGAAAACCGCTTCGTCGGCATGAAGAGCCGCGGTATCTACGAGACCCCCGGCGGCACCATCCTGCTGGCAGCCCACCGCGATATCGAAACCATCACCATGGACCGCGAGGCCCAGAAGGTGCGCGATTCCCTTATCCCCGACTACGCCGCCATGGTGTACAACGGCTTCTGGTTCGCACCGGAGCGCGAGGCTATCCAGGCCCTTGTGACCAAGACCCAGGAGACAGTGAACGGCGAGGTGCGCCTCAAGCTCTACAAGGGCAACGTGATGTACGCAGGCCGCCGCAGCCCGAACAGCCTGTACAGCTACGCCATGGCCACCATGGAAGCAGACTACACAGAGGAAGACTACAACCAGGATGACGCCAGCGGCTTCATTCACCTGAATGGTCTGCGCCTCAAGCAGTTCGCCCGCGTGAACCACTAAACAGACCTTATACGGAGCCGCTCCGCCAATTCCGGGGCGGCTCTTTTTAGTTTTATGCCCCCCGCCCTGCCCAAGCTTTCCTATGTGCTGCTCTCCCACAACCGGGAGAAGTACATCCGCGCCGCCATCGAAAGCGCCTTCGCGCAGGACTACGAGGGTGAGCTGGAGTACATCTTTTCAGACGATTGCTCCACCGACCGCACCTTTGAAATCATCAAAGAATGCGTAGCCGCCTACAAAGGCAACCGCCGCGTAGTAGTCACCCAGACACCACGCAACATGCGTCTGGCATTGCACACGAACCACGCTGTCTCATTCGCGACAGGTTCATGGATTATTCGTGCAGATGATGATGATTTGTCAAGCGTGAGTCGTTGTCGCATCATAGGTGATGCCATCTGCCGACATCCGGAGGTAAAATTCATTGCAACAAACTACATGAACTTTACCGCAGCCAACGAGCAAGATGCATTTGAGAAGAGCCAGTACTCAGGCTCCTTTGTCAAAGCAGAGCAAGTATGCAGCATTTTTGATGAATCGTTGCCTGCCCCGGAGTTCGATTATGCGTACTATTTCAAAGCCTGGCATATTGATATATACAAAGAATTCAGTCCTCTCCCAGTCCATGCTGACTATGTGGATGATTACTTTTGTTTTCACAGGGGATGTATTTTAGGCCCGGCTCTTTACCTCACGACAGAGCCCCTTGTTTTTGCGCGAGTTGATAGCGGTAATCAGAGCACAGGCGAGACGTCCCCCGACTCTCGCGGATACGATTCTATTGTGGCTCACGAACGCTTTGTAGACAAGTATTTTAATATCAGCTACGAGCCTATGCAACTACTGTCCGGGGAACTTGAAAAATACGTGGCTGAGCATTACACCGGGCTCACAAAAATTAAAACTGCAACATTTTTCGACAAATTAACCGGTGAGCTTGCAAAATTTGATGATTATCGGAACTTCTGGAGAAAAGGAATCAAATACCGATGGCAAATTAGAACTAAATACAGAGAAAAAGGCATGTTCAGCCTGCTTCGCTGTCTTCCCTTACCTCTTTTTGCAGGAATATTATGCACTTTGCGATTGATAAAAAGACCCCTTGACAAAAGCACTAAATGATACTTGTTCATACATCAGGAGGCAGAACTGGCAATCAGGTTCTTTTCCTTTCAAATTTGATAGCATCTGCATTGGAATATGGGTTCCCCTTTATCAATGTTTGCTTTAAATCGAGTGAGTATTTTGAACATGTCAATTCTGGTTCCATGCGAAATTTATATAGTTCGAAATGCGTATGGATTCTCTGGCGTTTCTTTTTTCTCAAGAAACTGCATCCTCTGTTGCGATTGTTGGGGATACGTTTTTTGAATGATACCCATTGCCACCCGGATAAAGGATTGAATCAAATACTTGATTCTCAACAAAATGGATGGCTTACCGTGATGCATGTCTGGCCATACGCAGATTACGCCTCACTTTATAAACACCAGGATACCGTGCGGCAGTTACTCCACCCTAAGACTTTGTACATAGAGAACGCCAGGCGCATCTTATCAAGATTACGGACAAATGACTGCATTATCATCGGCGTACACGTCCGCCGAACTGATTATAAAGAATGGAATAATGGCAAATATTTTTACAGCATAGAAAAATATGCGGCGCTCATGCGACAATTAAGCAGAATAGACAATCGCCGCATGGTTTTTGTCGTTTGTTCCGATGAAGATTTATCGGAATCAAGCTTTGAATCGTCAGAAGCCACTATCTACATTTCTAAGAATGACTACATGACTGATTTATCTTTGCTTGCGCAATGCGACTACATAATCGGGCCACCTTCCACTTTTGCTTCATATGCATCCTTTTATGGCAACACGCCGCGATTCACCATATACCCTGACACGACCGGAATAGAATCATTTTCGCAATTTGGTGTTTCATTGATAGATTACGATGACACCTTTGAAACATATCAAGGTGAACAGATAATTTCTCGTATGCACATAATGCTGAAAAATGGTGATATTACGGAAATTTATCACAAAGCGTGACAAAGTATGAAATCCATAGCAATAGTAGGTGACCTGCCTCTGTGGGATGCACAAGCAGCCCCTTTATGCCCCCCTGATGCCTGGCATTATTGTGTCTGGCTGTCATCTTTGCGTAAATTGCTAGACAATCAGAATGAATATCATATTCATTGGGTAATTCCACATAAGAAGACGCCGAAGAGAAGAGTTATCGAAACGGATATCCAGACGTTTCATTTGTTGCCAAAGGCGCGTCTCACCGTTGGATTATATACCGGCTATGCATATGATACATATAGCATATTAAGTGAGATTAGGAGGATTTCACCAGACCTGGTGCACAGTTGGGGAACCGAGAACTCCCACTCTCTCGCAGTCAGTCATTACAAAGGAAAGAAACTTCTCTCTATACAAGGTCTTCTAACAGCATATGCAGAACGCGCCAGGTTAGCCCGTTTTGAACGTCATCAGGCATTCTACGAACCATACACCATTCGCCGATTCAATCATATTACAACTGAGTCTCCCTGGGCAGAAAATCGAGTTCGTGAGATATCCGTCATGCCTGCATTCCACCATCTGGAATACGCTGTTGAAGATAGTTTCTTCCATCATGAACGAGTTCTGAGCGATACGCCGACTTGTTTATATGCAGGTACCAACGCACCGGTTAAGAACATCCGTACACTCATCAATGTCTTTTCTTCCCCCCGTCTGTCGCATGTGCGACTCCTGCTAGCGGGCATCAGGCCGGAAGAGCTCCCACATTGCCCGGTCAATGTCAGACCTCTCGGTCCTGTTAACCGCGAAAGCATGGTGCAATTAATGGCAAAGGCATGGTGCCTGGTTCACCCGAGCCTTGCCGACACCGGCCCCACCATTGCCAAGGAAGCAAGAGTAATGGGGCTGCCAGTGATGCTGACCAACGCTTGCGGAAGCATGCAGCATATCGAACACGGGAAATCGGGCTTTATTGTTGACCCCTATGATATTGCAACCATGCAGGAAAGTATTCTGCAAATGACGGCGGATGCACAGACCGCGCTTCGCATGGGTGCTTACGGACAGCAGGAATGCCGCACCAAATTATCATCCGACACCATGATGTCGAGCTTGATGGAGATTTACGGCAATATCCTGAATTAAAGGCGAATCACCCGCATCGCCTCCTCGCGGGCCCAGGCGTCGTCCTCCAGGATGATGGGAAGCTGGCCCTGGTAATCGCGGGGGCGGGCGTTGGAAAGCACTTTCTCCACCGTCTCCCAGATGCCTGGGAATGTAAGCCGGCCATCCACAAAGGCCTGCACTGCCACCTCGTTGGCGGCGTTGTACATGGCGGGCATGGTGCCGCCGGTGAGGCCGGCCTGGCGGGCGAGGGTGAGCGCGGGGAAATCCTCCCAGCGCGGGGCTTCGAACTTCAGGCTGGCAATCTGCGCCAAGTCCAGGTGCGGCAGTGAATTCGGCAGGCGATCAGGCCAGGTCACCGCGTACTGAATGGGGAAACACATATCGCTGCTGCTCAGCTGCGCCAGGATGGAGCCATCGCAGAACTCCACAAGCGAATGCACGATACTCTGCGGATGCACAATCACATCCACCCGCTCCATGGGGATATCGAACAGCCAGCGGGCCTCAATCATTTCCAGCCCCTTGTTGAACATCGTGGCGCTGTCGATAGTAATTTTGCGGCCCATCTGCCAGGTGGGGTGCTTGAGAGCCTGTTCCAAGGTCACCGCCGCCAGCTGCTCGCGCGGCGTATTGCGGAAGGGACCACCGCTGGCAGTGAGAATCAGGCGGTTCACCTGCCCTGCGCCACCGTGGTTGCCTTGCAGGCACTGGTAGATGGCATTGTGCTCGCTATCCACCGGCAGCACGTTGATTCCCCTGGCCTTGGCGCGGTTCATCACCACCTCACCGGCCATCACCAGAATCTCCTTGGAGGCAATGGCCAGGTCTTTTCCGGCCTCGATAGCCTCCAGCGTGGGTTTCAGCCCATCCGTGCCGATAATGGAAACCAGCACCATATCTGCGCAATCGAGCGTAGCCAGCCGGCAGAGGCCTTCCACTCCGGTATACACCTGCACCCCGGCAGGCAGCAGGCGCTGCAGCTCGGCAACCTTGGAGCTATCATAGATGCAGACATGCTGCACCCCGAACTCGCGGGCCTGCTCAGCCAGCTTCTGCACATTGCTGTGGGCAGCCAGAGCCACCACTTCCATGCGCTCCGGAATATCCCGCGCCACTTTGAGCGCACTGGTGCCGATACTGCCGGTAGAGCCGAGAATGACCACGCGTTTCTTCATAACGAGGGGTATTCTACGGCATTTCCCAGCCAAAATCAAGCCGATTCAGCTGATTTGTCTTGCCAATCAATGGTGTTCGGTGTACTCTCTGCTGGTGCCGTCCGGGTCCGGGTGGTCGCTGCGGGTAACCAGCCCCGTAGAGGAAAGTCCGGACATCACAAGGCAGCGTGTCCTGCGAAAGCAGGAGACACCCGGAGCCAATGCCGGGTGGACGGAAAGTGCCACAGAAAACAAACCGCCCGCAAGGGTAAGGGTGAAAAGGTGGGGTAAGAGCCCACCGCTCCGAAGGTAACGACGGAGGCACGGAAAACCCCGCGCGATGCAAGACAAACAGGGAAAGGGTCGCCTGCCCGCTGTATTCCCGGGTATTAGTTGCACCCTGCTATAAACGCAGGGCACGCCTGGCAACAGGCGCGAGAAAAATGGCCACACAGCCCGCCCCCGCGCGGGTGGACAGAATCTGGCTTACAGGACCCGGACGGCATTTTATTTCAGCCTTCAGAATACGAAAAGGCCCGGGATGAATCCCGGGCCTTTCTGCTTCATAAGTATTTCTCAATCAAGCCTGCTGGGCGGCCTTGCGGGCGGCCTTTTCGGCAGCCTTGGCGGCCTTGGCAGCCATCTTCTCCTTCTCCTCGGCAGAGAGGATGCGGGGGAACACCGGCGAGGGAGCCTGCACGCTGTGGCCATCCTTCACCAGCCCCCAGGCCATGGTCTGCGGGGTCAGGCCGCACAGGTCAAGCTGAAGCTGGGAAAGGATGCGGGCAGATGCCTCCGGCAGCACGCAGCCCAGCAGGAAGCCGACCTGGGCGCAGCACTCCAACAGGTGGGCAAGCACGCGCTGCAGCTCCGGCAGCTTGCTTTCATCCTTAGCCAGAGCCCAGGGCTGCTTCTGCTCGATATAGCTGTTGCACAGGCCCACATGGGCATTAAGCGCAGCCAGGGCGTCAGCCGTGTTATAGCTGTTCATGCAATCGGCAAACTTGCTCACCGTGGCGCTCATGCTCTCGCGCAGCGCGGCGGAAAGCTCATCATCCCCGGCGCCGGTGGTGACGGTGCCGCCACAGTAGCGCACGCACATGTTGAGTGAGCGGTTGCAGAGGTTGCCGATATCATTGGCCAGCTCCGTGTTGTAAATCATCTTCATGCGCTCCGGGTCGAAGTCACTGTCGTAGCCTGTCTTGGTATCGCGCACCAGGTAATAGCGCACAGCCTCGGCGCCGAAAGCATCGCACAGGTCGTTCGGGTCTACGATATTGCCCAGGGATTTGGACATCTTCTCGCCCTTGATGTTCAGCCAGCCATGCACCAGCAGCGCGGGCATCTGCTCATCTGCAAAGCCCATGGCATGCAGCATGCACAGCCAGTAGATACCGTGCGCAGGCACCAGAATATCCTTGCCAATCACCTCACAGGCGGCAGGCCACAGCTTGCCGAACTCCGGCAATCCGGAGCCCTCGGCGGCCTTGTAGCCGGCGAAGGAAATGTAGTTCACCAGAGCATCGAACCACACATAGGTCACGAAATCCGGGTCGAAAGGCAGCGGAATGCCCCAGGACAAGCGATCCTTCGGGCGGGAGATGCAGAGGTCAACGCCGGCGGCGCGCTCAATGGCATTCAGCAGGTCCTGGCGGCGGAACTCAGGAGTCACCACAGAGGGGTGATTCGTCACATATTCCTTCAGCCACTCCACCTGCTGGCTGAGGTTGAAATACCAGTTTTCCTCCTCCAGCTCCACGACTTCGCCCCATTCCGGGCCGAACTCGCCCTGCTCATTGCGCTCCTTGTCCGTCAGGAACTGCTCCTGGCGGATAGAATAGAAACCCTTGTAGCCCTTCTTGTACAGGCAGCCCTTCTCCTTCAGGTCACTCAGGATAGCCTGCACACAGGCCTTGTGGCGGGCATCCGTGGTGGCGGCCCAGCCATCATACTGAATCCCGAGACGCTCCCAGAGGGCGATGAACTTCTGCGTCACCATATCGGCATATTCCTGCGGCTGCATGCCCGCGGCCTCTGCCTTCTGCTGCACCTTCTGGCCGTGCTGGTCCACACCCGTCAGGAAGAACACCTCTTCGCCACACATTCGGTGCCAGCGAGCCAGAACATCTGCCAGTACCTTCTCATACGCATGCCCGATGTGGGGTGCGCCGTTTGTGTAGTCAATTGCTGTCGTAATGTAGAACATAGCGCGGCTATTCTATCACGCGAAAATCCCCGAATCAAGCGCAATCTGGTGTATGCCACAGCCAGTGTTTCCTGGAATTATTCCAGCTTGACTATACGGGACAAAACATGTAGAGTCTTGTGTATGGATGCAGACACGAAGAAGAGCGTAGCCGCATGGTCATCGGTGATATGGAGCGGCCTGCTGGCGCTGGTGAAGCTGGTGGTGGGCATTGTAACCGGTTCGCTCGGTATTCTTTCGGAGGCTCTGCACAGCGCACTGGATTTGGTGGCCGCGGGCGGCACCGTGTTTGCCGTAAAGGTAGCCGCCCAGCCCGCAGATGAGGAGCACCCCTACGGCCACGGAAAGGTAGAAAACCTCATGGCTCTGGGGGAGACCCTGCTGCTGCTGGCTACGGCGGCCTGGGTCATCATGGAAGCATTTGAGCGCATGGCCAGCTCTGACCCCGCCGCGCTGGAGGTAAAGTTTTCATACTGGGCCTTCGGCGTCGTTATCCTCTCCATCGTGGTGGATGTGAACCGCGCCGCCATGCTCAAACGCGTGGCGAAGGAAACCCGCAGCGCCGCACTGGAAGCCGATGCCGCCCACTTTGCCACCGATATCTGGAGCAGCGCAGCCGTGCTGCTGGGTATCACCGGCGCCGCCATGGCCGATATGGCGGTGGAAGGCAGCTGGTTCCACTGGCTCCTGGTGAGGGCAGATGTGTTTGCCTCGCTGGTGGTAGCGCTGTTTATTCTGCATGTGTGCAAGGAGCTGGGGATGGAGGCCATCAACAACCTCATGGATAAGGCGAACGAGGAGGCCTCCGCCAGGGTATGCACCGCCATGGCCGAGCGCATGCCCACCTACCCGGTCTCCAAGCTGCGTGTGCGGGAATCCGGCTCGCGCTATTATGTGGATATGGAGGTACAGGTGCCGCATAACCTGCATGTCGATACAGCTCACGAAATAGCCGATGCCATCGAGGGGCTCGTGGCCCATGTGCTGGACGGCGCGGAAACCATGGTACACATGCAACCCGCCCACGATTTTCCCGATACGCCGGAATTCATCATCCGCCGCCTGGCGCTGGCCCACCGTTTCGGTGTGCATGGACTGGTGCTGCTGCACACGGACGATGGTAAGTTTGTGGTAGCCGTGGATCTGGAGCTCCCCTCCGGCGCCACGCTGGAATCCTGGCAGGTGGCCATCGAGGCTTTCCGCAAGGAGGTACTTCGCAATCTGAAGGCGGATGTCGTAGCCCTGCATGTGGAGCCCGACCTGCGCCGAGTGCCGGACTACTCCACCCCCCTGCCCGATGACTGGGACACCCTGGTGCGGGATGCCATGATTCGCCGCAGCGCCCCCCTGCCCACCAATATCAGCACTTACATCCGCGGCAACGAGAGGTTTTGCATCATCCGCATCCCCAGAGAAAACACCCTGACCGTTGAGGAAAGTCACGCCCGCCTCACTCGCCTTAACAAGAAACTCGCGGAGCACCTCCCGCCAGTGGCCCGCATCCTTGTAACCTACGACGAAGCTTGATTTTTTGTTGACTGCACGCCACATTGTGTTATAATCGGCACCCATAGGGGTTTACGATAACCACCCCGGGTATAGAAACAGTGGACGACGATATCATTTGCACCGAAAAAATCATTGCTGACCGCAAGACATTCTTCCTGGACCTCAAGAGCAACGCTCGCGGGCGTGTGGTCCGCATCACCGAAAAGGTGAGCTCCAACCGCGACCGCATCATGGTTCCTGCAGAAATCCTCGATGATTTCATTGCTGCGCTGGAGGACATCCGCCGCGCCAACAATGAGAATTGATTGACCTTTTCCGCACTTACTGCGGAAAAAAAATATACTTTGTTAGTAGGATTGACGGACATTTGTCTGGACAAGCCTCTTCTTTTGTGCTTTAATTCCGGCGAGAACGAAGCATATTAACTACTCCATTCAACTTTAAACAACACGCTGATTATGAGGAAGATAAAAGTATTAAAACTAGGCTGGGAGTTCCCGCCGCTGATTAACGGCGGACTGGGCGTGGCGTGCATGGGGATTTCACGAGCGCTTTCCCAGAAAGTGGAACTGAATGTGATTGTGCCGAAGGCTGCACCTGAGGCAAAGTACGATGGTTTTGAACTGCTGGGAGTGAACAACCTGACGCTCGAGCAGATGGAAACACAGGAAGAAGAGTACACCTACGAAAGTTTCACCGTGGTGGGCAAAGCTCCTGTGAATCTGGATCCGTACGCCTGCACGGAAGGCACGCCGGGCAACATCACCTTCACCAAGGAAGGCAAGCTGCTCTTCTCCCGCGTTCATAAGGCAGATTTGGAGTTATTCACCGGCAAGGAAGACCTGTACGCCGGCGACCTGGCACGCAAAGTCATTGAATTCTCGAAGATTTGCGCCGTCATGGCCCGCAAGTATGATTTCGATGTGGTGCATGCGCACGACTGGATGACCTACCTGGCTGGCGTGGAGGTGAAGAAGGCTACCGGCAAGCCGCTGGTGGTGCACCTGCACGCCTCGCAGTTCGACCGCGCCGGCGCTGATGCCCGCGGCTGGATTTATGACATCGAGAAATACGGCATGGAACAGGCAGATGCGGTGATTCCCGTCTCCAAGTACACGGGCACCATCGCTGCCGGCCACTATGGCATCGACCCCGCCAAGATTTTCCCGGTGCATAACGGTGCAGACCCAGTGCACGTATTCCACAGCAAGAAGAAATTCCCGGAGAAGTTGGTGCTCTTCCTCGGCCGACTCACGGCACAGAAAGGCCCGGAGTTCTTCCTGCAGATTGCCGCCAAAGTGCTGGAGCAGACGGACAACGTACGCTTCGTGATGGCCGGCACCGGCGAGAAGCTCCGCCAGCTCATCGAGACGGGCGCCTTCCACGGCGTGGGCGATAAGTTCCACTTCACCGGTTTCCTGAACAAGCAGAAGGTGAACGAACTGCTCTCCATGACGGATGTATACTGCATGCCCTCCGTATCCGAGCCCTTCGGGCTTTCCGCGCTGGAAGCCGCGCAGTTCAACATTCCGGCCGTCATCTCGAAGCAGAGCGGCGTGGCGGAAGTGATGAAGGGCGCCCTGAAGGCAGATTTCTGGGATGTGAACATGATGGCCAAGCACATCGTGGATCTGGTGACGGATGAAGAGCTCTACAAGCAAGTTGCGGAGCAGAGCGCCCAGGACATCAAGAACTCCAACTGGGAAACCGCCGCAGACAAGATGATACGCGTCTACCACCACGTTCTCGGCTGGTAACAACAACTAACCCCTTTATACCACACAATGAACATTACGCTCACATTTCACGCGCATCAGCCCAACCGACTGATACCGTACGACTTCTTCAAAATCGGCGAGCACGCATTCTACGAGGATGACCAGATGAACGGCCGCGTGCTCAGCGCCGTGGCCGAGCGCTGCTACCTGCCCGCCAACCGCATGATGAAGCAGCTCATCGAGCTTTCCGATGGTAAGTTCAAGTTTGCACTGGCTATCTCCGGCGTGATTCTGGAGCAGGCCAGATACCACCGCCCGGACCTCATCACCTCCTTCCAGGAGCTGGCCGAGACCGGCTGCGTGGAGTTCCTGGCCATGCCCTACTATGCCTCCCTGGCCTCCCTGTATTCAACCGGTGAGTTTGCCGAGCAGGTGGAGGAACACTGCGACCTCATCGAAGAACTCTTCGGGCAGCGCCCCACCGTATTGTGGAACACCGGCATGCTTTACTCCAACGCCATTGCTGCCCAGGCCTATGACATGGGCTTCGAGGGTATCATGGCCGATGGCAGCGGCCGCATGATGAGCAACCGCAACACCAACAACCTGCAGTGTGCCCCGCTCATTGACAAGACGAAGACCCTGCTGCGCCACCGCCACCTCTCCAACGACCTGGCCAACCGCCGCACCGACCCCGGCTGGAGCGAGTACCCGCTCTCCCCCTACACCTTCGTCGAGTGGCTGAACGCTGAGCAAGGCCAGGTGGTGAATATCTCCATGGACTACGAGACACTCGGCGAACGACAGTCAGACAGCACCGGCGTGTTCGAGTTCTGGCGCACCATGATTACCGCCGCCCTCTTTGCCGGCAACGAGTTCTACACCCCGGGTGAAGCCGTGCGCACCTTCCCGTCCACAGGCACGCTGAACTGCCCGAACCCGGTGAGTTGCTCCACCTACGGCACTACCACCCACTGGAACGGCAACGTGATGCAGCAGGAAGCCATCAAGAAGATATACGACCTCGAAAGCGCCGTCAAGGCCAGCGAGGACCGGGATATGATTCACGTGTGGCGCAAGTTGCAGAGTGCAGACCATTTCCACTACATGGAGAAGAGCAATGGTTTCACCCCCTACCCCTCGCCTTACGATGCGTACATCTACTACATGAACGCCCTGGCCGACCTGCAGGTGCGAGTCAAGCGCGAGGCTGAGCTCATCCACAAGGCCGCAAAGGTCACAATGGCCTGAGCCACGAAATCCCCCGCTTTCACAGAAGCCGCTGTCAGATTTCGAGTCAGGAAACGCTAAAAACTCACTAAATTGAGGTTTGTCCTTGTCGGGGCACGGGACTTCAGTCCCGAAATAACGGTGCTTCCAATCGTGACTGAAGTCCCGTGCTCCGACAGAGTTCCCCCACAAATTCCGATTTATCGAACAGAGGGGTGGATTCTTCCAAAAGACTGCTGATATTTCCATTGACTTACAAAATCTTTGGGACACGCGTGCGGGCTAACGGAATCCGGCCAGCGTTTTTGCTTGACAAATCACCACCAATCAGGCAGATTATCGGTCAGTAGAAGTATATTTTTTCACTACAATGGAACCGTACAGCATGAAGAACCCGTTCCCAGCCACGGTGCTGGGAGTCCGCTCTGTTACCAAACCCGGCAGCGCCAAGGAAACCATCCACGTGGATTACTCCCTGGAGGGTTCCGGACTGACCTACACCACAGGTGATGCCCTGGGGGTGATTCCCTGCAACGATCCTGCCTTGGTGGATGCCCTGATTGCAGCTCTCGGGCTTGACCCTGCAGCCGAAGTGCCCACGCCCTGTGGCGAAACGGCTCCGCTGCGCGAGGCGCTCATCAGCTCCTACGATATCACCAACCTGAAGAAGGGCAACCTGACCAAATGGAACGCCGTGGCGAACAGCGAGAAACTGGCCGGTATTCTGGCCGATAAGGAAGCCCTCAAGGATTTCTGCTGGGGCCGCGACCTGCTCGACCTCGCTACCTGCCCCACCTGCAAAGCCACTTTCCCGGATGCTGCCTCCTTCGTGAGCATCCTCGGCAAGATTTCCCCGCGTCTGTACTCCATTGCCTCCAGCCCGGACGCCGTGCCCGGCCAGGTTTCCCTCTGCGTGGGTGCGGTGCGCTACACGACCAACGACCGCAAGCGCGGCGGCGTGTGCTCCACCTTCATGGCCGACCGCCTGCAGCCCGGCGACAAGGTGAAGGTGTTTGTGCACTGCAACAAGAACTTCCGCCTGCCCGAGGATGGCAACACCCCCATCATCATGGTGGGCCCCGGCACCGGCATTGCCCCCTTCCGCGCCTTCTGGCAGCAGCGCGTGGCCGACAACGCAGCCGGCCCCATGTGGCTCTTCTTCGGCAACCCCTACCAGGCCACCGATAACTGCTACGAGGACGAGACCGCCCCGCTGGTGGAAAGCGGCAAGCTCAAGCTCTCCGTTGCCTGGAGCCGCGACCAGGCCTACAAGATTTACGTGCAGAACCTCATGGAGCAGGACGGCGAGGAAATCTGGCAGTGGCTCGAGAAGGGTGCTGCTTTCTACATGTGTGGCGATGCCAACCGCATGGCCAAGGATGTGGAAAAGGCGCTGCTCGCCATCATTTCCAAGTACGGCAACCGCTCCGAAGAGGAAGCCGCTGCCTACCTGGCCGATATGAAGGCCGCCAAGCGTTATCAGAAAGACGTTTATTAAATGCAGATTGCAGAACGCAGAATGCAGAACAAACAATGAGCGAGCTGCGTGCAGCTCGTGGACAGAAAAAAGCCTGAGCGTTGCTCAGGCTTTTTTTTATTGCTCCGGCAATTATTGATGCGGCAATTAAAGATTGATGTGTTATCCGCATTGGTGGTGACGGACAAATTGGAATTGGGCGAGCCGCAGGCGAGCGGAAAATCAGCCCCGGCAGGGGCGTAAGAACACTAGCCGGGGGTAAGAGCGCGTCAGCGCTCGCAGCCCCCGGTATATTGAAAAAAATATCGGAGCCCCGGCAGGGGTGACAGAAAGCACAGC
>JAFSFD010000068.1 GCA_017435365.1 Akkermansia sp.
CTCGCGCTCCACCGTGCCGCGCAGTTCCACCACCTCCTGCAGCTCTGCCTGTTCGCAGAAGGCAGCGGCTCGCTCCTCCAGCAGGCGGGTATGCAACCCCGCCACCAGCGCACACAAGAGCGAGCACAAGGCAATGCGCCACACGCGGCAGACCAGTGCCAGCAGCACCGCCACTGCCGATAACACAAGCCACCACCCGCCCGGCACAGCCCCCGCCACCGCCACCAGCGGCAGAAACAAGGGAGCAGCAAGAAGATGGCGGCGGAGAAATTTCATGTATCAAAATGGGATGCGGAATTTTCTCAGCAGAACTTTATATTCATCCTGTGCCGTCAGGCAAGTGTCGCGCAGGTACTCCCGAATCCGTGGCCACTGTTGCAACCCTCGGTAATAGAACATTTTCAACTCATCCGATATGATAAACGGGATGTGGCCGTTGGCCAGGCATTCCTTGAACATCAGCAGTCGCCCCACGCGGCCATTGCCATCCTGAAACGGGTGGATGCATTCAAAGCGCCAGTGCAAATCCAGAATATCATCGAGGATCTTTCCCTCCAGTCGGTTATACCTCTGCAACAACATCTTCATCTCCGCTGCCACACGTTCCGGCTCAGTTGTGTCCAGGCCTCCCACTTCATTCGGCAACTTCTTATAGTCGCCCACGGCAAACCAATCGCGCCGACTATCCGAAGTACCGGATTTCAGCAGAGCATGCAGCTCTTTGATAAACGATTCGGTGAGTTTCTCGCCCGCCCGGTCAATCACCATATCGATGCAGCGGAAATGGTTTACCGTTTCCACGATATCATCAACATTGGCACAGCCCTCCGTCACGCCTATGGTATTAGTCTCGAATATATGTCGCGTCTGCTCGTGGGTCAGGCGGCTACCCTCCATGTGGTTTGAGTTGTAGGTCATATCCACCTGGGTGCGGTGGTAGATACCGCCCTTCAATCCCATTTCCTTCTGCTCCCGCAGCGCAGCCAGAAGCGGCGAAATCAGTACTCTTGAGCCCCCGAAGCGCGGCAAAGCGGCATCTTCGGGGATATTCCATGTCCGTCCCGTCCGGAACGCACCAGGTATTTTACCCGCTGCACAGTAATTGCGCACCGTACGCACGGGAACGCCATGCCGTTCTGCAAACTCTGTTACCGATAAATATGTCATTTTTTGCCGTTATCGGCAAACTTTTGCCGATTTCTGCCGAAAAATATAGCATTTCTTGCCGATATCGGCAAGAAAAACTTTACCGATAGACCATGACCGGTCCGGTGATGGTGGACTGGACAGAGCGGATTTTCTGCAGGGCACTGATGAAGATGGCAGCGGCGGCGTCCACCTCCTCGGCAGAGGAGTAGCGGGAGAGGGAGAAGCGCAGAGACTCGCGCACCTGCTTATCCGGCAGGCCCATGGCCAGCAGCACGTGGCTGGGATGCGGCTCTGCACTGGTGCAGGCCGAGCCGGTGGAGCACAGCAACCCCGCAGGCTCCAGCAGCAGGAAAAGGGATTCAGCCGACACACCCGGCACGCGCATGTTCAGCACATGCGGCAGGCGGGGCGCAGCAGCGCCGTTGATGCACACCTCAATCCCCGCATCCGTCAGGGCTGCAACAAAGCGGTCGCGCAGCGTGGACAGGTTGCGGTAGGTTTCCGCGGCAGCCATAGCCATCTCCGCCGCCTTGCCGAAACCGATGATGCCGGCCACGTTCTCCGTGCCGGCGCGGCGGTAGTCCTCCTGAGCCCCGCCGGTAAGATACGGCGTGCATTCCGTACCGGTGCGCACGTAGAGAGCCCCCACACCTTTGGGGCCGTGAATCTTATGAGCCGAAAGGGAGGCAAAATCGATAGCGTAGTCATGCAGGGCGATGGGCAGTTTGCCCGCCGCCTGCACTAAATCGACATGCACGCGGGCACCCGCTTCATGCGCAGCCGCAGCAAGGGAGCGCACGGGCTGAATCACGCCGGTCTCATGATTTGCCCAGGCAAAGCTCGCGCCATCGTGCCCCGGCAGCAGCTCGCGCCACTCCGGCAGGTCTGCCATACCGTTGCTCAGCACCGGGGCGGCCTCCCCACGGGCTGTGCGCAGCGTGGCCGGATGCTCGGTTGCCAGGGTGAGCACATGCCGGAACTGAGCCAGGGCCGCATTGCTGGCCTCGGTACCGCCGGAGGTGAAGATGATTTCCGACGCATCTGCCCCCACCAGGGCGGCCACCTGCTCGCGGGCGTGGTCGATGGCCTTGCGCACCGCCTTGCCGGCGGCGTATGCGGCAGAGGGATTGTAGAAATTCTCACGCAGGTACGGCAGCATAGCCTCCAGCACCTCGGGCGCGAGCGGAGTCGTGGCGTTGTTGTCCCAGTAAATCATGACTTGTTCAAATGGGAAGCGATAATGTTGAACACATTGGGCGGCACAGATGCCTGCACCCAGCGCTGCCAGCCCTGCACCCCCGCAAACCCACGCACAAAGGACGAGGAAACGTCCTCCAGCTCCGGCGGCGGCATGAGGTAGACCGTGCGGAGCTCCGGCTCCATGCGGGCATTCATGCGATCCATGGACTTCTCATACTCAAAATCGACCGTATTGCGGATACCGCGCAGCAGGTGCGTAGCCCCCAGCCGGCGGGCGAAATCCACGAGGAAGCCGCCCTGCATCCTCTCCACGCGCACATTGGCCGGGGCATGCACCAGCATGCCGCGCAGGGCATCCATGCGCTGGCTCTCCGTCAGAAAGCTCTTCTTATCCGGGTTCACGCCCAGCACCACCACCAGTTCATCAAAAAGAGCAGCCCCCTGCTCAATCATCCACAGGTGACCATTGGTTGGCGGGTCAAAACTGCCCGCATAAATGCCGATGCGCTTCATGCACCGCATCATACACCGCTGGCCACGCAGTGTCAAGCCCGCGCGCGGTAACGCATGGGGCCGGCCAGGAATAATTCCTCAAACCGCGCCACCGCCGCCGCATCCAATGCCGGGCGGCTGAGCAGCCAGAGCGGCACGTCCGGCTGGCCGGTCTGGTAGGCCAGCTGCACATGCGGCTGCGGCAGCTGCACCAGCCCGCAGGATTCGTAAAAAGCCAGCCGGCGAGCCGTGGCGGCATCCACCACCGGCTCGATTTCCAGGATGAATGGGGGCGGCAGCAACTGCAGGGCGAGATGCCCCAGCCCCCGTCCGCGGCGTTCCGGCGCAATGGCCAGATGCTCCACATAAATCAGCTCTGCCCACTTCCAGTAGCTCAGGATGCCGGCAAATCCCTCTGCATCCGCAAGATGCAGCACGTGAAACGCCGGATCTGCCAGCGCGGCAGCATGCCAGTGCGCACTGCGGCGCTCGCAGGCCGGAAATGCGGCTTCATACAACTGCCACCACTCACCCGCCAGCGGATGCGCTGCCGAATCTATGCGGGTAACGGTCATGTCAATGCACCTCTTCCACCTGGTGCCCGGTAATGGGGCGCCCGAGTATGTGCTCTGCCGCACGGCGATCCCAGCAGGAACGCAGGGTCCAGGTGGTCCAGGACGAATAGCGATTCTCCAGCCCCAGCGCCGCCACCTTCAGGCGGGTACGGAAGCCCGTGAGCTTGTGATGCACCTCCGTCTCGGCCTCCCCCATCACATCGTGGTAAAGCTTTTTCTCCAGCTCGTATACATGAAGCGCAAAACTCAGGTTCGACTCAATTTCAAAACAGCCATTCTTAAAATCGGCGGTGGAGAACTTCCACTGGGGATTCGCAGCCGCATAACGCAGATTCAAATCACCGGAGAGCGACGCCGGACTGCTGATGGAAAAGGCCAGGCTCATGAGCCCCAGCGTGCCGATGCAGATGCGGATGTGGCGCAGGAAACCGCCGCGGCTGAGCATATAGCACAGCAGTATCACCAGCCCCGCCACGCCCAGCAGAAGGAACTCCGCAGCCAGCACACGGCGGGGGGTAAAGGAATACGCCAGAATCTGGTTATACAAGCGCACATACACACTGGCGGCAAGAAGGAAGGTCTGCCCCACCAGTACAAAGCCAAGCCCGCGGGCCACCACCGTGTGGCGCACACTGCCCCGGCGACGGAACAGATAGGCCAGCAGAACGGCTGCCAGGAGCGACGCCCAGACAATGGATTCCGCCCCCTCGTACAGGTAAGTGGTCTGGGAAACACCCTCGGGCACGCGGCGGAACCAGAGGAAGGCGACATCCGTACCGGTCGCCACGAGGAAGGCCAGGTTCACACCCAGCAGAATCATGAGCGGCAGGTGCGGCAACATGCTGCTGCCGCC
>JAFSFD010000023.1 GCA_017435365.1 Akkermansia sp.
ATTGATGTTTGTCGTTGTCGGGGCACGGGACTTCAGTCCCGAAATAACGGTGCTTCCAATCGGGACTGAAGTCCCGTGCTCCGACAGAGTTCCCCCACAAATTCCAATTTGTTACCCCTCCAGTACGTATAACACATCAATTTTTAATTGCCGCGTCCATAATTGCCGAAGGAATATCAAGGTAACGGAACCGGGCTTGCTGCTTCGAGGATACCCGTGAGTATGAACTCAGAAAGCGGGAATTCCTTATGCTTTCTGTAGGTATGGAGCAACGGGTCGTGTTTCCAGCTACGGTCTGTCGGGGAAAGGCGTAATTGTTTCAGCGCCTGAGTCTCGCTGGTTTGCAGCGCAGAATTATACTGGACGGCATCTGCCCGCTGAGCCTGGCGGAAGCATTCGGACGAAGCTTTGTAATACCCGAGTTCGCGCAGGATGAGGCCGAGCAGGTAGTGGGTTTCCAGTTCCGCTGGCTGCAGCAGCACTGCTTTTCTGGCTAATGGGGCAGCGGTGTCCCAGTGGCCGGCCCGGCAGCACTCCACCGCCTGTTCGAAGAATGGATTGCCAGCGGGCGGGGTTACTTTTTCCTGGTAAGTGACACGGTGTGGGCACAAGTCTTTGCATATGTCGTGGCAAAGACTGTCGAAATCAGCCACGTCGCCTTCTGAGCTCTGCCTGTATTCGGCGGCATAAAAGCATTGGGCTGCCCCCTTCCGGCAGAGCTGGATACCGACAGAAAGCTCAGTCTCCCGCTCATCTGCTTCCACTGCGTATTCACCGGGATTGCGGGTCCGGGAGTGCTCACGGACATTGTTCAGAGTCAGCAGGTATTCCCCGTCCGGCTTAATGGTATAGAAGCCTGTTTCGTTCAATGCATCGGAAAGCTTTCGGCTGAGCTGGCGAGCCGTTACGCTATGACCGTCATGCTGAATGCTCAGCGTGCTGCCCTTGGTCAGACCTGTGCGGGAGGGTAGCAGGCAGCTCATCTGAATTCGGGTGCTGCATGAAACAAGCAGTATCTGCAACAGCAGGACGCAGAGAAACAGAGACACGGAACGGGCCATGTTATTTGAACCTATTCAGTTGGTGCGCACTTCTTCCCATTCGGGCAGCTCGTGGCCGATGAGCCAAGGGGTGTACTCTGCCGGGATGGGGGATTGGATGGCGATGCGGCGGCCATCCTCCGGGTGGTTGAAGGCGAGGCGCCAGGCGTGCAGCATGAGGCGGCCGGGCCTGGCCTTCTGCCGCTGGGGGTGGGCATAGATGGGGTCGCCGATGAGGGGGTGGCCCAGGTGCAGCATGTGGACGCGTATCTGGTGGGTGCGGCCGGTGTGCAGGGTGCACATGACGAGCGAGGAATCAGTGGCGGCATCGTAGTGCAGCACCTCCCAGTCGGTGATGGCGGGTTTGCCGCTGCCGGGGTTCACCACGGCCATTTTGAGGCGGTTGACCGGGTGGCGGCCAATGTTGGTGAAGACGGTACCTTTTTGTTCCTTCGGGCAGCCCTGGACAACGGCGAGGTAGATTTTGCCGGTATCGCGCTCGGCAAACTGGGTGGTGAGGGAGAGGTGGGCCTGGTCGTTCTTGGCGACCACGATGCAGCCGCTGGTGTCCTTATCGAGCCGGTGGACGATGCCGGGGCGCTCCACGCCGCCTATGCCGGATAAATCGCCGCAGTGGAAGAGCACGGCGTTCACGAGGGTGCCATCCGGGTTGCCGGCGGCGGGGTGCACTACCATGCCGCTTTCCTTATCGATGACGATGACGTGCTTATCCTCGAAGAGCACGGAGATGGGGATATCCTGCGGCTGGGCTTCGGCAGGTTCGGGCTCGGGGATGTTCACCTCGATGCGCATGTTGCGCTCCACCGGGGTTTTGGCCTTGGTGGATTTGCCGTTCACGGTGATTTCACCTTCCTTGATAAGGGCCTGGATGCGGGCTCGGGATAGCTCCGGCAGCTGGGCGGCCAGGTACTGGTCCAGCCGGGTGCCGAGCTGGTCTTCGACGATGATGAGCATGGTTACATGCCGGTGGGGTTATCGATGAACACGGTGGGCAGACCGAAGCGGTCGGCCAGCAGCTCGCCCAAGGCTTTCACACCGAAGGTTTCGGTGGCGTAGTGCCCGGCAAAGAGGATGTTGATGCCCATATCGCGCGCGGCGTTGCTCACCCAGTGGTTTTCCTCGCCGGTGAGGTAGGTGCCGTAGCCCTTGGCGTGCATCTGGTAAATCTCCTCACCGCCGCCGCCGCTGCACAGCGCAATGCGCCCGGCGGGCAGGGCGGCATCGTGCACCACGCCGGTGACCGCGGAGCCGGTGATTTCGGCGTACTTTGCCCGCAGCTCACCCACGGTGCCGGGGAAGATGCCGGAGAGGCCGATGAGGGTGCCGTGGTAATCTACCTCCGGCTGCACTTCGGTGAGACCCAGGGCTTTGGCAATGCCGGCGTTGTTGCCGAGCTGCGGGTGCAGGTCCAGGGGCAGGTGGGCGGAGTAGATGGCCAGGTTATTGTTCAGACAGGAAACGAGCTTCTGTTTCCACCAGCCTTTGACGGCTTGCAGGCCGCACCAGTAGATGCCGTGGTGCAGCACCAGCAGGTCGGCTCCGGCGGCAATGGCATCATCGATGCTCTTCTGCGAGCCATCCACCGCCAGGGCCACTTTGGTCACGGTGCCGTCATTCTCCACCTGCAGGCCGTTCATGGCTACGGAGGCATCGCGTATTTCGGCGATGCGCAGGGTGGAATCCAGCAGGGAAACGATTTCAGAAAGGGGGGTGCTCATGGTGTGACTATTCGGCGTTGCCGGGGTAGACGGTTCGGTTGGCGATTTCCTTGTTCAGGCGCTTGTTGAATTCGCTGGCCATATCGTAGCCGCTGTCGCGCAGGTAGCGCCCCAGGGCAGCCACTTCCACGAGTCGGCACATATCGCGGCCCGGGGCCACGGGCAGGTTGAGGTGCTCCACCTCCACGCCGAGGATGTTGATATACTTGCGCTCCAGCCCGAGACGCTCCAGCTCGGTCATTTCACCGCTGAAGAGGTTGATGACGAGGTCGATGCGCTTTTCCTTGCGGTAGGCTTTCAGGCCGAAGAGGTTGGTTACGTTGATGATGCCCAGCCCGCGGATTTCGATGAAGCCGCTGCTCAGCGGGGGAGCGGAGGCAATGAGGTCGCCACCCAGATTGCGGATGCGCACCATGTCGTCTGCCACCAGGGAGGAGCCGCGCTCCACCAGGCCGAGGGAAATCTCGCTCTTGCCCACGCCGCCCTTGCCGGTGATGAGCACGCCCACGCCGCGCACGTCGACCATGCAGGCGTGCATGGTGGTGCTGTCTGCAAACTCGTTTTCGAGGATGTAGGTGGCGCGGTTCACGAAATCCATGGTGAGCAGCGCCGTGCGGAACACACAGAGGTTGTAGCGGTCAGCAATGGCCAGCACATCCGCCGGCACATCCACCCCGCGGGCAAAGATGAGGCAGGGGGCATCCAGGCTGCAGATGTGGTCCAGGCGTTCCTCTCGCTCGGCCTGGGTCATGGTGCCCAGGTAGGCCATCTCTGCCGCGCCGAAGACCTGGATGCGCTCGTGGGCAAAGTAGCCGAAGTAGCCGGCCAGTGCCAGGCCCGGGCGGTTGAATGCTGCCTGCACGATGGGGCGGGACATACCCAGCGGGGTGTTCAGCAGCTGCATTTCCAGGGTGCTGCGGTAGGTTTCATAGAAACGGGATACCGGAACCTGCTCTACTTTGCGGACTATGGGCTTCTTCATCTGCCGCCTATTCTACATGAAGGCTCGCGGCGGGTCAAGGGATTTTAGCCCTTGTGCAATGGGCGGAAATGTGTTAGCATGCGGCGCTCTCATGCAAAACGTCTCTCATGCTCACCAATCGTTCCTGCCGCATATCAACGGTCTGCGGGCCCTGGCTATTCTGGCTGTGCTTCTGTATCATCTGGATGCAGAGCTCTGCCCCTGTGGTTATTTCGGTGTGGATGTATTTCTGCTCATCACCGGTTTCCTGATGTTCCGCTCCGAGTTGAGCGAAGAAAAACTGCCCGGGCTGCGCTATGGCGCCTACCTGAACCGCAAGGTGTGGCGGCTGGCTCCGCCCGTGCTGGCCGTGGGGCTTCCGCTAGTGCTGGCGGGGGCTGTGGTGCTGCAACCGGATTTGTACAAGGTGATGCTGGGCACCTTTGCCGCGGCCTGTGCCGGGGTGAGCAATGAGTATGTGGCGCACAGCGGCGATTATTTCAGCCCCGCCACGCAGGATAACCCGCTGATGCACCTGTGGTATGTGGGGCTCACGGTGCAGCTCTACCTGCTGCTGCCGCTGGTGGCGAGGCTGTGTGGGCACTGGCGGCATGCGGTGTTTGCCCTGCTGGCGGTGGCTTCTGCGGGGCTCTACTTTTTCCTGCAATATGGGGATGAATGGGACTCGGTGCTGCCGCTGGTCACGGTGCTGCTGGAGATTTTTCCGCCGTATTACAGCCTGGCAACGCGCCTGTGGGAGCCGCTGCTGGCTGCCCTGGTTCTGGTGGCACCGCTGCCGCGCCGTGAGTGGGTGCGTGCGGGGCTGGCCTTGTTGGGTGCGGTGCTGCTGATTCTCCCGGCCTGGTGGTGCGAGACGGGCTCTCCCATGGTGCTGCCCGCGCTGCTGGGGGCGGCCCTGCTGCTGCGCTATGGGGCGCATGGCCCGGTGGGCCCTTTGCTGAACTGGCGCCCGCTGCAGCAGATTGGCGCGGTTTCCTTTTCCCTGTACCTGGTGCACTGGCCGGTGATGGCGCTCTGGCGCTATGCTACCTTTGATGACGTGGGTGTTTCGGACAAGGTGGGCATGGTGGTGCTCTCCTTCCTGCTGGCGTGGGGACTCTGGCGGCTGGTGGAATCGCGCTGTGGCGGCTGGGGCAGGGGGCTGCGTTTTGCCGGTGCCGTGGCGGTGCTGGCTCTTGCTCTGCCGGGTGGCGTGAGCCAGTGGGTATACTCTGATGCGGCTTTGCAGAAGGCTCTGCCCAATGCCATTGATGAGGAGGAAATGCAGTTCTCTCACTATATCCTGACGGGCCGCGCCAAGGCTGCCGATTTGAACGGCTTTCCGAGCCGAGCCTTCCAGCATGTGCCGCTGGTGGCCGGGAATGATGTGGCCGAGCCTGTGAGCTTTTTTCTGATGGGCGACAGCCACGCCTGGCACCTGCACTACGGGCTGGATAAACTGCTGCGCGAACGCGGCGGCATGCGCGGCATGTATCTGAATAACTCCTGCGTGCCGGCCTGGAACTGCTTTATGGAGCTGCAAGGCGGCAACGCCCGCTGGAACCGCCAGCGCGGGGAACTGCTGCTGGCCTGGCTGGAGCGGCAGAAACACATCCGCACCGTGGTGATTTCCTGCTACTGGCACTTGCGCTTCTCCGCCGGCAGCATGCGCGATTGGAACCTGCGCCGCATCCCGACGGCGGATATCCGCCGCCACATGGAGGAGGGCCTGCGCGAGACCTGCCGCCGTCTGAAAGCAATGGGCAAGCAGGTGCTGGTGCTGCGCGATAATCCTTTCCACCCCCGCAGCACCAACCATGTGAACCGCTACCTGAGGCGCGACCTGCTGGGCCTGGAATACGAGCTCCCCCTGCAGACGCTGGAGCAGTACGCTGATGCAACCGCCACGGAGGAACCTTTCATGCAGAGCCTAGAGCGAATGAATCTGGCCACCGTGGTGGATATTTCACCCGCGCTGGAGGTGCAGGGAACCTACCCGCTGCGGATAGACGGCAGGTTCCTGTACCGCGATACGAACCACCTGAGCCGCTTTGGTTCCCTGCGTGTGGCAGAGCTTCTCCTGCCGCTGCTGCACAAATCGTAGCTCTGGCACTTCAGCCCTCAATCACGAATCCCCCCGGCTCAGAACGGCAGGATATCCTGGTTGACAAAGTTGGTCTGGCGGATGTATTCCGCCCAGTTGCTGAATTGTTCGCGTTTGGCTGGTTCGGCTTCCTCTTTGTTCCACTCGGCGATGTGGTCGGCCATGTCCGCCGCTTCGGAGTATCGCTTCAGATACAGCAGCTGCATGACGGCTCCGGAACCGGCGCTGTACAGTATGTGCCAGTCTGCTTTTGACGGTTGCTCACCCATGGCAGGTTTCATGCTGAGAACTTCCTCGTAATCACGCAGGGCGGCTTCGTAGCGGCCATCGCGTGCGCAGAGGGTGGCGTGGTGCAGCAACACCCGGTGGCGCCACCAGGTCGGCAGCGAGGTGTCGCTCAGAGAGCGACCCACGATTTCAATGGCTTCATTGCGGCCTTCTGCTGTGCCCAGAAGTGCCTTGTTATTGGCCATCACGGCATTGGCCAGTGATTTGTCCTCCGGGCGCATATCCGGGTGCTGGCGCATGATGCGCACCAGAATGTGCTCAGACTCCTCATGATGCCCGAGCCGCAGCAGCACTGCGGCATGGCGGATGCCGGCTTTGATGGCCAGTTCTTCGCTACGCTCTGCGCATGTGGCATAGTAAGCCGCAGCGCGTTGGAGCGATTCCTGAGTAGCGATGAACTCGGATTCTCGCGCAGCCATGTAGCGGGCGCGTTCCGCGAAATCGCTCTTGGGGTATTTGCGTAAGAATGTATTGATGGTATGAAGGGCCTGAACATGCAGCCCCTGAGTGGATTGCAGACTGGCGAGGTGCAGGGTGAGCACAGCGAGCACGCGGGGAGAGCGTACTTTTCTGGCGGCCTGTTGAATGACCTCTATGGCTTTCAGGGTGGCTGTGGCGCCATCATCTTTGCCGGCAAGCCGCTTGATGGCCTCCTCCTGCAGGGCGAAGAAGCGCAACTGGCGCTCCTCCGTCAGTTCGGTGAGATGCTTTTCAATATTACTTTGGTTCAGCAGTTCCCGGGTAGAAGCCGGATTTTGCTCCAGGTGCAGGTAGGCCTGGTCCATTTCCAAATCTGCCTGCAGCTGGCGATTGGGAGCCTGCCGGGTTTTCAGATGGTCAATATCGGCCTGAGCCCTGGCCGGGTTCTTATCCAGCCAGAAGGCGATGCGGGTCAGCAGCAGGGAATAGTGCTGTTCTTCAGAAATATCCGGTGCGTTGATGACAGCTTCCTGCGTGGCTTCATCCCCGGTAATCAGAGAGCAGATGAGCGCATTGCTCAGTGCCGGGCCCCGCAGGGAATCGGGGGCTGTGCGTGCGCATTCCAGATAGCTGCGGGCGGTTGAAACGGCATCCGGGCTGTGCAGCTGCGTTTCATAGAACCGCTTGAACACATCGTCCCGTTGAATCATTCCCAGGTAGAGCAGCGCCTCGTGCGTCTGTTCCCGCTCCAGGAACCAGCGGGTCTGCTCCAGCAGAATGGTGCGGGTAGCCGGTTCATGGGGACAGGTGGCGGCTGCCGTGTTGGCACAGGAAACATCCGGCGGGGTCTCAAGGGAGCCCTCCGGGGTCAGCAGATGCTGCTGGATAAGCAGCGCAATGGAGGCCCGGCGCGATTTGAGCGGCTCTGCCATCCATTCCTTCAGTTTTCTGCCGGCGTATTCACTGGTTCTGAAGGCATCGCGCTCATGCAGACGGCGGAAGGCTTCTTCCAGCAGGGGCGATTCAGGATGCGAGGAAATGAAATGCAGCAGGGTTTCTTCTCCCTTGCCATCATCGTAGCTGGTGGTGTTCTGCTCATCATTCCCGCCGATGATGGGGAGGTTGGAAATGCCGTGCCCGGGCCGGGGCGTATCTGTCTTCCGGGCTTCGGCTCCCTCTTTGGCATAGTATACTTCCGAGAGGGAGAGACGCGCGCGTTGCCGCATAATCAGCGGGAGGGAACGGTCGTTTTCCAGGGCCCGGCATAGGTCAATCGCTTTGTCGAACTCCCCCCGGAGCCGGAGATTATCTATCTCCAGCAGCCGGAGCAGGGGCTGCAATCCGGGTTGGGACTGCGCCAGCTGGCGGAGCCTTTCCAGGGCTGAATTATCCTGGCTGAGGGGCTGGCGCAACCAGTATTCTGCAAGGGCTGCCGTGGCAAGCGTGGCGATTTCCTTGTTCTCACTGGTGACCATGGGCGTGGCAATTACCGCAAAATCCACACTGTTGTTCTTCCAGGCGCAATAGAGCAGGCCTTTGGCCGCATAGGGATATAGAGCGTGGTCGGCTGGCACGTGGTGGAGGGCAACGGCGGCCTCCTGCAGACGCCCCAGGTCAATGAGGGCGCGTCCTCTCCAGTAGGCCGCTTCTATGGAGGAATCGCCCTGCAAGGCGTCCAGTGCATCAGCCGGGCGCCCCTCTCTCAGGAGGGTGCCGGCTCGCTGGGTATCTGCCAAGGCAGATGCACTGGCCAGGAAGAAGAGGAGCAGGAGAGAGTGCGGCTTCATGTGCGTGTGTGAAAATCAGAGTGCTTCCGTTGAGGTCTGGGGAGGATATATGCCTTCCATCCAGAGGAATTGAGTGATATACCAGAGCCCGGATCGGGTGAGTGCGGCGTTTGCGCTGTTGTGTTTGACGCGGTTCACCGTGCAGTTCTGCTGCACCGTGGGCATGGGGCGGCAGGATATTATGTAGGGCTGCTCCACCGTGCGGTCTGCCGGGTACACGCCGATGGGAACCCCCTCTGCGGTAAAGGCAATTTCGAGGGAACGGGGGCGCCTGGAATCTGTGCGGCTGCCCTTGTACAGGAAGGGATGGCGGCGTATGATATCCATGGGAACGCAGGGAACCGCCACGCGGTAATGCTCTTTCAGGGTGGCAAAATAGGCAGAAACGGAGAAGGGGGCCCCATTCCGGCAGGCCATGAGCACGTGGGTCGGGTTGAACCCTGCCAGATTCATGCCATTGAAGCAGCCATGCTTGTTTTCCCCCGTGTAAAAATCGGCAAAGCGGCTGTTAATCATGAGCCCGATTTCCAGGTGCAGGTGGGCACGCACCTTGTTGAGCCCCACGCCGCTGTAGCCGAGCCGCCCGATGACATCGGAGGTGTTGAGCTTCTGACCCACGCGGCATTCTACTGAGGCGAGGTGGGCATACAGGGAATAGATGGTGCCTTCCGGCACCTGGTGTGCCACGACCACGTAGCGGCCGTAGTTGCTGTGGCGGGGATTAGCGCTGGCATGCACCACTTTGCCGGGGGCGATGGGGCGCACATCGTCCTGGGGCTCGCCGCGGGCATCGCGGTAGATGGGCTTGACATCTATGCCTTCGTGGAAGCGGCTGTACATCACCGCTGCGCCGGGGCTGGGGCGGAACGGGTTGCGCACCATGCCGTAGGTGCCTGCCTGCCAGGGCCGGCTCTTCACCCCTTCAAAGACGCGGTCTACATATACGTAGTAGTCATCTCCGCCGGTGGTGTACAGTGTTGTGTTATCCGTCGGCAGGCGGTACACCAGATCCTGCTGCTGGGCCCAGGCTGCGGTGCAGAGGAAGGCAAAAGCTGCTATGAACCGGAGTAGGGTCACTGCTTCTTGTTGCGTATGGATGAAGAATAGAGTTCGGGAATGATGCGGCCGTGCTCATCCTTGGTCGGGGCTGCTTCCTTCGGCAGCTCGGGCTTCGGGCGCGGGTCGTCATCCAGATAGCGCTTTTCCTCTATTTCCGGGTCAACGGCTTCAAGCGTTTCGCTGATGCGGCGGAGGTCATACCCATTCAGCCCGCCCCAGATGATAAGCTGGCCATCGTTAATTCCCTGGTCAATCAGCAGCGGGTCAAAGGCAAGTCCGTCGATGACGGGCAGAATGTGCTTGCCCAGGTTCTGCTGCGTCTCGGTATACAGGCGCAGGCGGTACTCCTTAGGCGTGTAGAGCACCATGCCGTATGAGCCGTCATCTGCCATGAATGATTTGAATTTTTCAAAGTGCTTCAGGCTCATGATGGGCATGCGGTTGTACATGCGGCCGTTGTAGCGCACGTTGAATGCCGCGCCTGCTTCCGGATTGGAGGATTCAGTCAGGAAATAGGCTTTGTATTGTTTTTGCTGGCAGCTGCCGAGAAGTACGGCCCCGGCCGCGAAGCAAAGGGTAAGAAGAGCTTTGTTCATAGTGGGGAAATGGGGATGAAATCAGCCTTTCAGCAAGTGGCGGCTGTGGATGCAGTAGTTTGCGCCACTCCACAGGGTGAGGATGACGCTGAGCCACAGGGTAAGCTCGCGGAACCACCAGCCCGTTTCTCCGATGCTCAGAGAACGCAAGGGCTCGAACAGGTTTCCGCCATAGGCCAGCTGCGTCATGCAGGCGATGCAGTAGGTCAGCTGCGCCGCCGTTTTCCACTTGCCCAGGCGGTCTGCCGCAATGACTGTCCCCTGTGCCACGGCTAACTGGCGCAGCCCGGTGACCAGAAACTCACGGAAAATAATGACGATGGATACCCAGAACGGGCAGACCCCGACTGCGGTGAGATAGATGAACGCTGCGCTCACCAGAATCTTATCGGCCAGCGGGTCTATGAGTTTGCCGAAACTGGTTACCAGATTGTACTTGCGGGCCAGATAACCATCAAAGAAATCCGTAATGGCGGCTACCACGAAGGCCCAGAGTGCAATGCAGGCCGTCATGGAGATGGGCTGGAACCAGCCGCCGGTCACTTCGTTGATGTAAGGAGAAACACCGCCATCTATAGCCAGCGCCACGGTGTAGACGATGACGAGGATGATGCGGGAAAGTGTGATGGTGTTCGGCAGATTTAACATTGTATCTCCTGTTTTATATCCCGCCGCGCGCCAACTTGCAAGCAGAAATCAAGCCTGTATGCCAAAAATGGGCATATTTTCTGACAGATTCTTTGCTTGAATCCGCAACTGTTTCTGCTATACTTGCCCGCATGAACGGTTTTCGTGCCACAATTCTCGTGCTTCTGGTTCTTACAGTGGGACTCATGTTCTACGCTTTCACGGTGCTGCTGCCTGCCCGTGAGAATCAGTACCAGATGTATCAGACTCAGTTGAAAATCAACGAGTATGAGAAGCGTCAGATGGAGCACGATGCCCGCATGGCCCGCCTGGGTGCTGATGCAGATTCGCCGGAGGTTGCTGCGGCCCGCGCCGCTGCCGAGGCCGAGGCCAGAAAGAACGAAGCGGACCTGAATGCCGCAGAGGAGAGCAGCGTGATTGCCTCTGCCAAGCGGCGCCAGGAGATTGAGGAGGCCGCAACTGCCGCAGAAGATGCAGCAAAGCCATCGCCCCTGGGGGCCGTGACCGCCTATCTGGATGACTGCGCCGTGCTGCTGTTCAAGGCGGAAGGCTCCATGCCGGTGAATGAAGGTCTGCTCATCGCTGTGCGCCGCGATGACTATATAGTGTGCGAAGCCACGGTGGATGGCCGCGATGAGGAGTCCGGTCAGTTCACGGCTGCTGTGAAGCAGGTCAACTTCGGCGGTGTGAAGGACCCCGTGGCGGAGGAAAATCGCATACCCCGCCCCGGTGATGTGGTGATTGTCTCGCCCTTCCTGAGCAGCCGCGACCTGCGCCTGGAGAGCTACACGCCGCCCACCACGCCCGCCGAAGAACCGCAGCCTGTGCCTGAGATAGAGGCCGTGCTCACCCCTGTTCCCTGATAAGTATCTTTCCCTGTATCGTTTGCCATGAGCGCCCTGTTCGACCGCATCCCGAGCTTCTCCTTCGAGTTCTTCCCGCCGAAGACTCCGGAGGGGGCAGCGTCTCTGCTGGAAACGGTCGTGACACTGCAGGAGTTCAACCCCAGCTTTGTGAGTGTTACTTACGGTGCCGGTGGCAGTTCGCGAGGGCTTACCCGCTCTGTGGTGCATGATATGCAGAGCCGTGGCATCCCCACGGTGCCGCATCTCACCTGCGTGGGACACACCGAGGCCGAGATTGAGGAAATCCTGCATGGCTACATCAGCGCCGGTGCCCGCGCCATCATGGCACTGCGTGGCGACCCTCCCCGCAACGTTCCCTATGACCCTGCGCAGGATGCCTTCCGCCATGCGGCCGATCTGGTGCGTTTCATCCGCAACTGGGAGGAACGCCAGCGTCTCCCCTACCACCTTTCCATCGGCGTGGCCGGCTTCCCCGAGGGACACCCGGATTCCCGCAACCGACTGAGGGAGATGGATTTCCTGAAAGCCAAGGTGGATGAAGGCGCAGACTATATCTGCACCCAGTTGTTCTTTGATAATCACGCCTTCTTTGATTTCCGTGACCGCTGCCGCATCATGGATATCAATGTGCCGATTATCGCCGGTATCATGCCCGTGACCTCCATTTCCAGCATGAACCGCATGGCTGAACTCTCTGCCGGTACCAATTTCCCAGCCCGCCTGCTCAAGGCCATGCTCCGTGCCGGTGGGGATAAATCCTCCATCGAGCGTATCGGTATCAACTACGCCAGCAACCAGTGCAGCGAGCTGCTGGATGCCGATGTGGAGGGCATTCATTTCTACACCCTGAACAAGTCAAAGGCCACGCTGGAGATATACCACAACCTTGGCTTCAATAATTATTTCGACCTGGAGCGACTCCGCATCCTGAACAAAGTTTACAGATAAACCACTATACCATGGATAACAACAGCAAGACCAACGAGGACACACTGCCGCTTTCTCCGGAGGAAATCAAGGCAATCGGTGAGATTGCCATCGGCCCGTCCAGGCACGAACAGTTCCTCAACGCCCACTATAAGAAGCTCATGTGGGGCGGTATCACACTCGGTGTTGTGGCCGGTGGTATCATTGCCTTCTTCTCCCACCGCAACGATATGCGCCACGAGGCTGCTGCCCAGGTGGTGCAGGCCATGAAGATTACAGCTCCCGGTGAAGGGATTGCCAGCGCCGATGAGTACGATGCCGCCGCCATTCAGACGCTGCAGCAGAGCTATGGTAACACCCCCTCCGCAGTGACCGCTGAGCTCATGAACGGCCTTTCCCTGCTTGCCAAGGGAGATGAAGCCGGCATTGCCGCGCTGGAAAAGGCGGCTGCCAGTGATGCCCCGGTGCCCCTGCGCGCCCGTGCACTGGCGGCTCTGGCCACCTATGAACTGCAGCAGAACAAGGACTCTGCCCCCACCTGGACCCGCATCACCCAGATGGAAGCCAACCCGTATTCCGCGCTGGCTTACCTGATGCTGGGTGACCTGGCCAAGACCAAGGGAGACAAGGACGCTGCCCGCAACTGGTACGAGCAGTGCAAGGCCAAGTGCCCCACCAGCGCCCTGGTGGCCGATAAGACGGTGGAGCTCCGGCTCACTCTGCTGGATGTGGATGCCCCCAAGCCGGTGGAGCCGATTGCTCAGCCGCAGCAGCCCGCCTCCCCGCTGGATAACCCTTTTGGAGAGGTTCCGGAGGTGCAGAGTGTGGAATTTAACCCCGGCGTCTGATTTTATCTGAATCATGGGACTTTATCAGGACAATTTTACCGGTCTTTCTGAGCTGGAGCGTCTGGCTGCCATGGCTCATGACCCGGTGCGCGTACACGAAATCGGCACGGACCAGTGGCCGCTCACCATGATGGCCTGCGGGCTCATGGCCAGCAATGATGAGGAAAAACTGGAGGAAAACTTCGATATCTACGATATTTTTGCCTCCAAGACCACCGTGGCCGCCCGCAAGAGCAGCCTGATTCAGCTCTCCCGCTTCATTACCGGTCGCAAGGGCGAAGGGTGGAAATCCCTCATCCCCTATGCCACCAATGAACCGGATGAATCCCTGAGCCGCAAGGCCGCCACCTATGTGCTCACCCTGGCCCAGCCCGGCCCCACCGAGCACCTGGCCGGTGTGCAGGAACTGGTGACCCGCCTGGTGCGCGATGAGTTTACTCCCACCACGCTGCTCGATGCCGTGCTCAGCCTGGCCGATATGCGTGTGCTGCCGCTCCTGAAGCCGCTTCTGGAGGTGTCGGACGACCGCATGGAGGAACTGCTCGACACACTGGAAACCACTCCCAACCGCCTCAGCTGCACCTTTGTGCTGCAGGCTCTGGAGACCCACCCCTCACTGGCGCAGGAAGCTGCCGATGCGCTGAGCCGCATGGCGCCGCTTGCTCCCGTCATTCTCGACCTTGCCCTTCCCATCCCCACCTGGGCATTCGAGAAACCCACTCCCCAGCCGCTCCACGGCTGGACCCCGGCTGAATACTTCGCCCGCATGCTCCCGGAGCTGCAACCTGCCTTAGATGCAGACCAGCTGCAGGAAGTGCGCGAAGCCTTCAAAGCCTGATACGCAAACAGACCTGGCCCCGTAGTTCAATGGATAGAACGGCCCTCTCCTAAAGGGCAGATATGGGTTCGATCCCCGTCGGGGCTGTTTGCTTGTTTTGCGCTGACAATAGCCCCCCATCAGCGGGGCAGAGTTCACAGCGGCTCCGCATGACGGACGCCATTCTCTGCGTGCTAATGAGGTATCAGACGTGAGATTAGCTGCTTTTAATTCATTTGTCAAGAATGAAGAGAATCGGATTGTGCGAAATACAACACTCTAATAACAGCAGAAAATTGTTGAAATTTTAGGGAATCAGGGGTAGCTTATTTTCATGTTTCAACTATCCCGCACAGTGTGTGCCAGCATGACGGACAGGCATGGAAGCCTGAAATTGTTTTCTGCTATTCAGATGATGCAGGACTGTTCGGAGTACTGGAAGGAATCAGAGCCCGATTTCAGGAAGTGCCTGGAAGAGAATGGGGCTGCGCAGCTTCTGGTATTTCGGCAGGTGGAGATATTGCGCGTGCCGCGGTTGTATGAGAAGCTGACCTGCAGCACTTCAGTATTTGACTGCAAGGGAGCCAATGGTTTTCGAAACACTATCATATCGGACGAGGCCGGGAATCCGTGTTATATAAGCTGGAGCCAGGGGGCTTTTGTGAATGCCACTAACGGGCGTCTGTTGCGTGTGCCGGCAGAGGTGATTGCGCGGTTGCGGTTATCGCCCCGTTATGAGATGAATTACCGTTCCCGAAAAATTGAGCTTCCGGACGGGAACCGCGTCCCCCTGCCTCCGGTTCCTGTTCAGCACAATGATATTGACTATAACCAGCACGTCAATAATGCACAGTATATCCGCATGGCGCTGGAGTATGTGCAGGAGGATTTTGAAATAGCCTCGATGCGCGTGGAATATAAGCGCCCGGTGCGTTATGGCGCTTCATTGCAGCCTTGCCTTATCGAGCATCCGGATGCGCTCTATGTCCTGCTGTCTGAGGCGGATAAGGTGTGTTGCATCATCGAATTCCTGCGCTCCTGAATGAAAACTCCCCCCCCATGTTGCGCATGGGGGGGGAGTTGCAGGAAACCGGCACCTCTTTACATGGAGAGGGAGAAAGCAAGCTTGGCCGAGATGGTCTTGGCGATGGCTTGCAGCTGGTCATCAGAGATGGGCATGTTGGTCTTGATGACTGCGAGGGAGTCACCGCTCTTGTAGTCAGTGGGGGCCACGATGTTCTCGATGTTGATGCCGGCCAGGGAGAGCGCCTGACCAATGGCTGCGACCACACCGGGGCGGTCCGCATAGCGCAGTACGATGGTATTACCGGCCAGGGAAGCATACAGATGGTCAAACTCCTCGATGCGGGAGACAACCGGGGTGCCATCCACTACCATGCCACGCACGCTGCTCTTGATCTGCTGGCCGTCAATTTCCATGTAGATATTGATGGTGAGGGCGTCGTCATATTGGCGGTCGTCTTTGGGCTCCAGTGCTTTGTACACGATGCCGTGCTCGCGGAAGGAGGTCTCGGCCGCTGCAGGCATGAGACCCTGCTCAGCTCCGGGAACAATGCCCTGGAGAATCCACGGGGTGAACCACTTGCGGAAGGAGCGCAGGTTGTTGTAGAAGGTGCATTCCACCTTGCGGATGGGTTTGCAGCCGCCGACCTGGTAGCAGAGCTTGCCGAGCATGGCGGCCAGCTGCAGCTGGGCCGGCGCCAGGTTGGCCGGGCGCTCGGCATTGATGACGCAGGAGGTATCGCCATGGGCGAAGTAGTCCGTCATCTGCTGGGCGGCCTTCATGGCTGCGTTCTTGTTGGCTTCCTTTGTGTTGGCTCCCAGGTGCGGCAGCAGCAGGTCGGCCACATCGGCGCTGGGCTGCATGGCTGCGGTGTCCTTGGGGTGCACATCGGTGCAGTAGATGATGTTCTTGCCGGCAGCCTTGGCGGCGCGGATGGCATCCTCATCCACCACGCCATAGCGGGAGCAGTTGATGAGCATGGCGCCGTCCTTCATCTTGCTGATGAGTTCGGCGTTGATAAGGTTGCGGGTGGCGGGGCCGCCGGGCACATGCAGGGAGATGATGTCTGCCTCAGAGAAGATTTCATCAACCTCGGTGGGAGTAGCGCCGATGTTGAGGGCGCGCTGTCTGGAGAGGAAGTGGTCGTAACCCAGCACCTTGCACTCGAAGCCCTGAAGGCGCTTGACCAGCAGGCGCCCGATGTTGCCCAGCCCCAGGATACCCACGGTCTTGCCGGTGAGTTCGCGGCCCATGTATTTCTTCTTGTTCCATTCACCGGCGCGTGTGGTGTTATCTGCCGGCACTACAAATCGGTAGGCTGCCAGAATCATGGCCACTACTTCTTCTGCCACGGCGTTGGAGTTGGCGCCGGGGGTGTTCATCACGTCAATTTCCTTGGTGCGGGCGTAGACGTAATCGATGTTGTCATAGCCGGCTCCGGCGCGGATGACGCACTTGAGGGAGGGGAGGGCATCGATGATGGCCTGGGTCACCTTCTCTGAGCGCACGATGAGGCCTGCGGCGTCCGGGTTGGCGGCCACAAGTTCCTCGATGGGGGTGGAGTCGTCCTGCACGACATCGTAGCCGGCGGCGCTCAGGTTGGCTGCGGCGGCTTTATCAAGCTTGGTGGGAATCAGAATTTTCATATATGATGAGACGGATTGTTAAGTTAGCGTTCGATTTCGTGGGCGAAGAGACCACTGCGCAGTTTCGGTTCAAACCAGGTGGATTTGGGCGGCATGATTTCGCCGCTGTCGGCCACGTTGAAGAGGTCATCCATGGTGACGGGGTAGAGCGAGAATACTACGCCGGTGGCGCCGGCGCGTGTTTCGAGCTCATCCAGCCCACGGATGCCGCCCACGAAGTCGATGCGTTCGCTGGTGCGGGGGTCGGTGATGCCGAGCACCGGTGCCAGCAGGTTGCTCTGGAGGATGGCGCAGTCCAGGCTTTCGATGGGGTGGCTGGCGTTGAAGGTGCCTTCCTTGGCGGTGATGCTGTACCACTTGCCGCCCAGGAACATGCCGAATTCGTGTTTGGCACGTGGGGCATGCGGTTTGCCTGGGGTGGCGGGGGCTACGGTGAACTTTTCCGAGATGGCGGTCAGGTATTGCTCAGCCGTCATGCCGTTCAGATCGAGCACCACGCGGTTGTAGTCCATGATGAAGAGGTCTTCATCGCAGAAAGTAACGGCCATGAGGTAGTTGAACTCTTCTTCGCCGGTGTAGTCCGGGTGCTCGGCGCGGCGCTTGGCTGAAACAGCGGCACTGGAAGCGGTGCGGTGGTGGCCGTCTGCAATGTAGAGCACCGGTACCTCCTCGAATCCCTGGCGGATGGCTGCAATGGCATCATCATCCGTGACCGGCCAGAGCAGGTGGGTCACGCCATCATCGCTGGTGAACTCGTATTCCGGCTTGTGGAACTTAATCCACTCGCGGATGGTGGTGGAAATGCCTTCGTGTTTGCGGTAGGCCAGGAATACCGGCTCCGTCTGGGTGGAGCAGGTGTCAAAGTGGTTGATGCGGTCGAGCTCCTTTTCCTTGCGGGTGAGCTCGTGTTTCTTGATGGTGCCGTTCTGGTATTCATCCACGCTGGCGCAGCCTACGATACCGGTCTGCACGCGGCCCCACATCATCTGGCGGTAGATGTAGTAGCAGGGTTTCTCCTCGCGCAGGAGAAAGCCCTTGCGCAGGAAATCCTGCAGGTTTTCTGCGCTCTTCTCGTAAGTGACGGCATCGTGAATCTCTGCCTCGCTGGTGTCAATGTCGGCGCGGCAGATGTGCAGGTATGAGGAGGCGTTGCCTGCGGCCATGGCGCAGGCTTCTTCGTGGTTCATAACGTCGTACGGCAGGCAGGAAACCTGTTCTGCGTACTGCTTCGGGGGGCGTATTGCGGCAAACGGTCTGATGGTAGCCATTGTGTTAGGTTGTATATTAAGTAGTGTTGAAAATCAGGGTTGTGCTATCTGGGCAATGCGAACCAGTGCAGCAGGCAGGTTGCGGGAGCCGTAATATTCCGCTGCCGCTATGCGGCCTGCCTGGGCTTCGATAGCTTGGTTAATGCGGCGGATGGCCGGCAGGAAACGCTCTTCATAGGCTGCGACCTCAGGTTCGCTGAGTGGTGGAAGGTTGGCAAAGGACTGTGACCAGAGCCGCAGTTCTTCGTTGAGCTTCATCAGTTTCGGTACTGCGGCCTCTGCTGTGTCGTTGTCAGTCACTTCAGCCATGCTCTGGTACAGCTGCTGCAGCAGGAGCATGCCCGTGATGATGCGCTGCTGGGATTCCGGCAGCTGGGCGATGGCTTGTTGCACAGATTCATTCTCTGTTGTCACCACCTGGGTCTGGGCAGGGCAGAGCGGTGCCAGCATGAGCGCGGGAAGTATGGTGCTTATCTTCATCGTTCAATCATCAGGCACATGAGGTGGAATACTTCTGCAAACCCGGCGGACTGGTAGCAGCGCTCTGCCTTTAACCTGCTTATCTGCTCGTACATGCCGGCCCATTCTTCGCGCATGCGGCGCCCGTAGCGGGTGCGCACCAGCTGGTTCTGCGTAGGGGTCAGCCTCGGCATGTTGTGCAGCAATTCCCGCGCCTCGTAAATGGCGGGCAGGGCTGCTTTGAGCTGCGGGGCGGCCTGGGTGGCTGTTTCTGTGTCCTGCGCTTTTTGCAGGAGGGGAACCAGCTTGCCGGGCAGGGCGGTGTAGGTGTCAAACGCCTGCTGCACGGCAGCGGGCAGCTCTGCGGCCGGAGCTGCCCACACTGCGGGAACCGTCAGGCAAAGTGCGCTAAAGCTGAAAAGCTTCATGCTCAACGGTAAGATGGTTACTTCTGCTCAGCCGGTTTTTCTGCGGCCGGAGCTGCCGCCGGAGCTGCTGCCGGCTTTGCAGGAGCAGCCGGCTTCTTCTCCGGTTCCACCTCCATGGTGTTGTCGCCGGTATCGGCATCGAGCTCACGCTGCACCGCCGAGGTGGCGCTGTCAATCTGGGCTTCGGCACTGTTCGTCACGCGATCCAGCGCGGCAGTGGCCCGCTCCAGGGAGCGCTTCAGATTGTTGTAGCTGCGCAGGCGGGTCTGGATTTCTTTCTGCGTGGCCTTGTATTGTTCCATGATGGGGGTGCGGTAGTCATTCGGCAGCAGGTACACCTTCAGTCGCATGATGACGGGGTATACCGGATCTTCGCGCAGCATCTGTTCAGCGCCTTCCAGGTTGCCGGTGACCATGGACATACGCACCTTGTCCATGTTCTCCCAGAACTGGGTGAGCAGCGCCGGCACGGTGCCTACCTCGTCATCCAGCGGGCGGTCTTCGTTGCGGCGGATGGCGTCTTTCACCTTGTTCACGCTGATGGAAAGCATCTTGAGGTTGCGGCTCGGCGGCACAAACCAGACGCTGGCAATATCATCGCCATCTTCCTTGAGCTTGGCAGCGATGAATTCGTACTCCTCATTATCCTGCCGGCTGCGCAGGGAGCGCTTCTCACCGTTGAGGCGCTTGCGAGCATTTTCCTCCTTGGTTTGCATGTTGGTCCACTTCTTCTGGAGGGCGTGCAGGGTTTTCACATACCACTCATAGGCCTGTTTGTATTCAGGGATGCCCTGGTAGCGTTCGCGCATGATTTCGAACTTGTCAAGACCGGCAACCTTTCGGCGGCCTTTCTTTTCCTTCATGTCAATCTTCATTGCTTTGTAGGCAGCTTCGCCATCGCGCACGTACTGGTCGCGCTGGCTGCCTGTCACTTTGTCAAAGGAGAAATCCGCGGCACCTGCCTTGTTGAATTCATCCTGGAGTTTGGCTACCTCCAGTGCGCGCTTGTCCATATCCTCCAGCTGGCTGGTCACGCGGCGCTTCACCTGGGCCACCTGGCTCTGCAGGGCACGGCTGGGTTTGGAAATTTTACCCATCAGGTTTTCCATGTTGGCAAGTTTTTCGCGCAGGCGCAGGGTTGCATCCTTAGCCTTTGCTTCATCCGCGCGTTGAACCACGTTGCCGTCTGCGATGGGCTCCTGCGGCTGTTCTCCCGCTGCTTCGGGGGTGCTGCCGGCTTCGGCGGGTTTCTGCTCAGCCGCTGCCGGTGCGTCTGTGGCGGGGGCTGCCGGAGCCGGGGCTTCACCTGCCTTGGCCGGCTCTTCTTCCGCCTTGGCCGGTTCTTTTTCCTTCACCACCTCACGCATCATGATGATGCTCTTGGTCGGTACTTGCTTGGTGACGGTTTTACCGGACTTGTCCGTGCCGCGGAACTTGGTGGAGCTGCTGCTCTTGTAGATGACGGTGCAGTCCGTGAAGCGCTCGGCAGAGGTGAGGGTGATGGTGTAAAGCTGCGCCGCCTGGGCAAACGAGGCTCCCAAGGCCAGAAGTGTAAGCAGGAGGGTTGATTTCTTCATGTCTAGGATGGGGAAAATGATATTTCAATCGTTACTCTACCATATTGCGCCCGTGCTTGCAAACCTCAAATCGTTCATTGACGGGAAAAGTCTGGAATTTGGAGCAAAAAAGAGCGCTTCCCGGTTGTGGAAGCGCTGGAAGAAGCCGGAGCCGGCATGATTTAAGCCGGGCACTGCTCGCGTATTGCCTGGGCGGCGGCTTGTACCAGGGGCGGTCCGTTGTAGATGAAACCGCTGTAAAGCTGCACCAGGGAGGCACCTGCCTTGATTTTGTTCACAGCGTCCTCGGCGGTGGTGATGCCGCCCACGCCGATGATGGGGAGGCTCCCGTTGAGCTCCTGGGCAAAGGCAGCCAGGGTTTCATTGGCGCGGTTGTAAAGCGGTTTGCCGGACATGCCGCCACTCTGTGAGGCGTGTGGGGAGTCTTCCACGCCGATGCGGGTGGTGGTGGTGTTGGAGCAGATGAGGCCATCCAGCTGGCAATCCTGGAATACATGGGCCAGGTCGCGAATCTGCGCTTCGCTCATATCCGGGGAAACCTTCATGACGAGCGGCACATAGCGGCCGGTATCGCTCGAAAGGTTTGCCTGTTCACTCTTCATGAGGGAGAGCAGGTCTGCTGCGCTGTCGGCCTTGGCCAGGTCCTGCAGGTTCGGCACATTCGGGCAGGAGAAGTTGATGGCTACGTAATCTGCCACATCCCATACTGCACGCAGGCAGGCCAGGTAATCCTGGTGAGCTTCGGCATTGGGGGTGACCTTGTTCTTGCTGATATTCACACCGAGCACGCCGTTGAAGCGGCGGGTGCGGCGGATGTTCTCCACGCCTTCATCCACGCCGGGGTTGTTGATGCCCATGTGGTTGATGATGGCCTGCTGCGGAATGCAGCGGAAGAGGCGGGGCTTGGGATTACCCGGCTGCGGGCGGGGGGTGAGGGTGCCTACCTCCACGAAACCGAAGCCCAGGTGCCCGAAAGCAGCCACGGTGTTGGCTTCCTTATCCATGCCGGCAGCCAGCCCCACCCGGTTCGGGAACTTCAGGCCCATGACCGTCACGGGGTCATTCACCGGTTTGGAGCCCGTCAGGGCGGGCAGCAGGCGCAGGCGCTCGGCGGTGCGCAGACCTGCAAGGGTGAGTTTGTGTGCTGTTTCCGGATCCATGCAGAACAGCATCTTCTTGGCAAGATTGTAGAGATAGGGGGACACGTATCAGTTTGGTTGGTTGAGTCTGGTATCTGCCCACAGGGCAGATATTCCGCAGCTGCGCGTTATTGTACGCGAAACCCGCACGATTGCAACCTTTTTTATCGCTCTTCCTGAGAAATTGTATGGGCGCTGCACGCCGGGGCTCCGGCGTGATTCCGGAAGCTGGCAGCAGCTTCAGCCCCCGGGGCTACATTTTGAATGTCTTGTTGTAGTTCTCCAGGAACCAGTCGGCAAAGAGGGGGATGGCTTCTTCATAGTCCCACACGGGGGAGTAGGCCAGCTCTCGCTCCAGTTTGGAGGTGTCGGCATACATTTCCTCACGCTCGCCTACCACCAGCGGGGTGGCGGGATCCAGCACCACGGTGGCGTTGCTGCTCAGGGAATATTCCAGCGACTGGATGAAGGAAAGGAAGGAAACGGGTTTGCCACGGCCCACGTTGTACAGGGCGTATGGCACGCCGCTGATGCTGAATGGCTGGTTGTCCAGCGCGGCATCTGTGCCTTCCAGCAGGTCCTCAATATAGGTGAAATCGCGGATGATGTGGCCGTTGTTCATCACGCGGATTTCGGCTCCCTTCATGATGCGGTGGGCCAGCTGCATGGGAATGGAATCCGGGCGGGCCCAGGGGCCGTACACGCTGAACAGGCGGAATACCGTCACCGGAATGCCGTATGCCTTGGCGTACGAGTAGCAGATGAGCTCCGCCGAACGCTTCGAAGCAGCATACATATTCAGCGGTGTGTCCACATGGTCCTCTTCTTTGAGCGGGGAATTGGCCAGTGCGCTGTACACGCAGGAGCTGGAGGAGTAGAAGAAATGCTGCACGCCCTGCTGGCGGGCGGCTTCCAGCATGTTGATGGTGCCGGTCACGTTCGTTTCATAGAACTCTGCCGGGTTCATGCGGGCCTTTGTGGCTCCGGTCAGAGCCGCCAGGTGCATAATCACATCGAAGCCTTCCTCCCGGCACAGCTTGCCGATGGCGTCGCGGTCCAGCACGTCCATGCGCACGAAACGCAGCCCGTTCTTGCCGGTCTGCATCTCACCAGTGGCGGCAGCTGCGGGCTCCAGCCCCAGCAGGGAAAGGCGGATTTTCTTGATGGTCAGGTCTTTGTTGTCGCAAAGGTTATCAATGCCAACGATTTCGTGCCCACCTTCTGCAAGGTGGTTTGTGATGTGATAGCCAATGAAGCCGGCCGCGCCAGTGACGAGTATTTTCATGTGGTGTAGAGAGAGTTAGTGTGTAAAATGTTACTGTTATAGTATCCGAAAAGTATTAAAATTGCAATCTTAATTTTACTCTTCTTCAACGACCTGGGTAACAGAACCGATGGCGGGGCATGAGAACTCCACCACGTCGCCGGGCTTCAGGTACTGCGGGGGATTCATCCCCAGGGCCACACCGCCGGGAGTGCCGGTGGATACCACGTCACCGGGATTCAGCGTCATGAACTGCGAGACGTAGGCCACCAGCTGAGCCACAGGCATGATGAGCTGGGAGGTATTGGCCTTCTGGCGCACTTCGCCGTTCACTTTCAGTTCGAGCTCCAGATTATCCGGGTCGGGGATTTCGTCCCTGGTCACGAACACCGGGCCAAAGGGGGCAAAGGTATCATAGCTTTTGCCTTTGGTCCACTGGCCGCCATGCTCCAGCTGGTAACTACGCTCGGAATAGTCGCACATGAGGGTGTAACCCACGATGGCGCGGCGGGCCTCAGCCTCGGTGGCGCGGTGCAGGGTGTCGCCGATGATGACAGCCAGCTCTACTTCGTAATCCAGTCTGGTGGCGCCCTGCGGGTTCAGCACGTAGGATAAATCGGAGGAAATCGCAGAGGTTGCCTTCAGGAAAAGCGATGGCTCGGTGGGAGTATCGCCGCTGAATTCCCTGGCGTGGTCGGCATAGCACTTGCCCAGGCAGGCCAGGGTGCAGGGCTGCACATGCAGCGCACTGGAAATCGCCAGCCCCTGCATGTCCACAGGCACGCCATCTGCTGCGCCTTTGGAAATCCAGGTTTCAATCTCCTTGCGGAGCTTCTTGCCGCCGGGCAGCATGGCTGCCCACAGCTGCTCATCCTGAGCGGTCACATCGATAAAGCATTGGCGCTTCGGCACCCAGAGTCCGATTGTGCTTTCGCCTTCCTCGTCTACGTAGTATTGAAGTCTCATATCAATAAGGGAAAAAGGTTACATGGAATCCCAGTCGCTGATGTTGTCCGGGATGTCGTCAAAACGTCCGCGCGGCGTGATTTCCGGCACAGCCGGGGCCACAGGTTCTTCCTCCGGCAGCACAGTCGTCTCACCGGCGGTAATGTCGTCATCATCTTCCGGCAGCACGGTGGCGGGCTCAGGGCCTGAGGGTTCGCTTGTGGCAGCTTCCATCTTTTCCCTGATGGCCGGCGGGGTGTAGCCCACGTCAATTTCAGTTCCGGTCAAGGTGAAGGGCTCCGGTTCCTCTTCTTCGATGGGGGCAGCGGCAATGCTGCGGTATTGGAAGACGCGGTCACCTTTCATGACCACGCCGGCGCGGATATCAGCCGCGATGATATTGTTGCGGGCATGCTGGGCGGAGGAAACGATGAGGTTGCCCACGCGGTCGGCCGAGCCGTCTGCCGGGTGGGTGATGAGAACCGTGCCTTCCCTGGGCATGGGGCCGATAATGCGGAGCAGGGCAAACTTGTCCGCGGAGAAAACCTGGTGCACAGCCCCCAGGTGCAGCGGCGGGGGAATTTCCGGCGTTGCTTCTTCCTTGGGAGCCTCATTATTCTGCTGTTGAAACAGCTGGGTGCAGGCCGAGAGGGAAAGAACGCAGCCCAGTGCCGGCAGAAAGATGGAAAGGTATCGCCTCATGCCGTAATGTTAGCATATCCGCACGCGCAGAGTCAAGAAGCAAGATATTCTTGCAATGAGAGGCAAAGGATGATAGAATGCGCCCGTACACACACCAGATATATTCCCTATGCCCGGTACCTCTGAACTCTACCGCCCGAATGCAGCCATCATCTACCAGCGAGCCGATGGCCGCGTGCTTCTCTGCGAGCGTGTGAAACCCGCCGGAGCCTGGCAGTTTCCGCAAGGCGGTATCAAGAAGGGAGAGTCTGCCATGGATGCAGCCTGCCGCGAGGGGATGGAAGAGACCGGATTCCGCCCGAATGAATACGAGGTGGTGGCTGCCCGCGGGCCGTACCGCTACAACTATCCTCCCAAGGAGCGCGAACGCGTGCTCCGCAAGCGGGGGATTCCCTATGCCGGGCAGGAGCAGCACTACTTCCTCTGCCTCATGCACAGCGACCAGGCCGAACCCTGGCTGGATAACAAGGAGTTCCGCGATTATAAGTGGGTGATGCCCGCCGAGGTGGATCTGGGCTCCCTGCCGGATTTCAAGCGCCCTGTCTACGAACAGGTACTGCGCGACTTCTTTAATGTGTGATGCAGCCCATTGCGTACATCCGCAGCCCCTTCGCTGAAAAATTCGGAGTCCCGCGCCAGGGGAATCTGGCTCCGCATGTCATCAGCGAGATTGTGTTTGAGCCGGAGTTCCGGAATGAGGACTGCGTGCGCGGGCTGGAAAACTTCTCGCATATCTGGCTCATCTGGCAGTTTCACTGCAATGGCCGCGACTGGCACCCCACGGTGCGCCCTCCCCGGCTGGGTGGCAATACCCGCCTGGGGGTGTTTGCCACGCGTTCGCCCTTCCGCCCGAATGGCCTGGGTCTTTCGGTGGTGAAGGTCGTATCGATTGAGCCGGGGCCGGTGATTCGCGTTTCCGGGGCCGATATGGTGGATGGCACACCCATTTACGATATCAAGCCCTATGTGCCGTATTCGGATGCCATATCGGATGCCGCAGCCGGGTTTACGGAAACTCCCTGGGAGCCGCTCCGCGTGCAGCTGCCGGAGAAATTACCCGCCGGGGCCACGCCGGATTGGTGCGCCGCGCTGCAGGAGACCCTGGCGCAGGACCCCCGACCGGCCTACCAGCAGGATGCGCAGCGCATCTACCACCTCATCCTCAAACCATTCGAGGTTCACTTCCGGGTGGAATCCGGTTGTGCCATCGTGACCGCTATCACGCCGTATGAATGCTGAATGGGCAGGGGAGTTTGAGCGCCGTTTCCGCGAGGGACTCGTGGGCGGGGCTTCTGTCTCCGTCTGGCAGCATGGGCAGGAACTCCTCTCCCTGAGCGCGGGCGATGGGTGGACTCCGGATACGCTCGTGCCGGTCTTTTCTGCGACCAAGCCGGCCTCGGCGCTCTGCCTGCTGCTGGCGCTGCATGATTGCTGCCGCAGCCCTGAGCTGGAGGTAGGGGATATCTGGCCGGCGTTTCCGGCGCCTCGCTGCACGGTGGGTCAGTTGCTTTCGCACCAGTGCGGGCTGGCGGCACTGGCCGAGCCAGCCCCCCTGGAGGAGCTGGATGCCTGCCGCGCCGCTATTGAACGCAGCACCCCCGCCTGGCTCCCGCCGCAGCACGGCTACCACCCGCAGACTTTCGGCCCGCTGGTGGATATCCTGATGCTTGAGCTTACCGGGATGCGCGTGCGCGAGTTCTGGGAGCAGCGCATCCGCTACCCCCTGGGGCTGGATTTTTACATAGGCCTGCCAGAGAGTGAGTTTCACCGCGTCTCCCCGCTGCAAGCCCCGCGCATCCGCCCCGGTTACATGCAGCAGGACGCGTTTTACAAACAGTATTTCGATGCCGGGTCTGATGTTTACCGTGCATTCCACAGCATAGCGGGCTATGGCACGCCGCGCGAAATGAGCACCCCCGCTGCCTGGCAATGCGGCAGCCCTGCCAAGGGCGGCGTGGCCAGTGCGCATGGCCTGGCGCAGTTCTACCAGTGTATTCTTACTGATTTCATCCCGGCTGATGTGCGCGAGTGGTTGGCCACTCCGCAATGCAGTGGCTGGGATAACACCCTGCAGCAGCCCACTGCCTTCACCTGCGGTGCTATGTGCGAGCCTGCGCACCTTTTCCCCGGCTGCGGTTTCGGTCATGCCGGTGCGGGGGGCAGCCATGCATTCTGCTCACCCGCCAGCGGTATTTCCTTTGCCTATGTCATGAATCGCATGGAGCTCGGCAATCTTCCCGGTGCTCGTGTTGAATGCCTGCTGGCGCTCCTGCCCGCAATGGAATGAAGTTCAGCTGCATCCGGCTCTGACCGTTTACTGGTAGATATCCAGACCGAGTTTCTGCATGTCAGTGAGCGAGACGGCACAGGGGTCCGGGGCCACCCAGTGGCCGGGTTCGAGCTCGCGTGGCGTGAGGTCCATGCCCACGGTGGCATCCAGATAGGGGTGGTTGATGCGGCGTCCGAAGGCGCTGCCGGGCGGCGGGTCGATGGGGGAGGGAACATCCCCCGGCAGAATCGGGGTGCGCTGCTTGATGGTGGGATCCGGAATCGGGATGGCTGAGAGCAGGGCGCGGGTGTAGGCGTGGCAGGGGTGGTCGTAGAGCCGGTCGGCATCTGCCATTTCCACTATCTTGCCCATGTACATGACCGCCACGCGGTCGGAAATGTGGCGCACTACGGATAAGTCGTGCGAGATGAAAAGGTAGGAAAGATTGAGTTCCTGCTGCAGATTGAGCAGCAGATTGAGCACCTGGCTCTGTACGGAAACATCCAATGCGCTCACCGGTTCATCCAGCACCAGCAGTTTCGGGCCCATGGCCAGTGCGCGTGCAATGCCGATGCGCTGGCGCTGGCCACCGGAGAATTCGTGCGGGAATTTTTCCAGAGCGGAGGAGGGCAGCCCCACCAGGTCCAGCAGTGCGGCCACGCGGCGCCGGCGGCTGGCGCTGGTGCCCAGCCCATGAATCTCCAGCGGTTCGGAGATGATGTGGCGCACGGTCATTCGCGGGTTCAGTGAGCCTGCAGGGTCCTGGAAAACCATCTGCACCTTGCGCCGCAGACTGCGCAGGCGCCACTGTGCGCGGTGGGTCACATCGTGCCGCATGAAACGAATCGTGCCGGAAGTCGGCTCCAGCAGGCGCACAATACAGCGCCCGATGGTGCTCTTGCCGCATCCGCTCTCGCCCACCAGCCCCAGGGTTTCGCCCGGCGCAATGCTCAGCGAGACATCATCCACTGCTTTCAGCGTGCCAATCCGCCGCCCGAATACTCCGCCACGCACCGGAAAGTGCATGCAAAGTTTTGATATTTCCAGAATATTCTCCATGGTTCGTGCGGATTCCCCAGCACTTTAGCATCTTCTGCCCCCTTTGGCAAGCCTATACCCCCTGTTCGCAGGAAAGACTCGTCAGAAAGTTCGTGTCATGAACAATCGAACGGGGTGGCCCTGCGAATTTTCTTGCATTCTGCGGCGGGCTGTCGTAGAGTTGAGGCTGATACCATGCCCGTTGTTTTCACTATATTCGGATTCTGCATCTGCAGCTTCACATCTGCCTGCCTGGGACGGCAGCGGCAGGGCATGTGGTTTTATCTGGCGGCGGTGATGCTGGGCTTGCCCGTGGCTGCAGGGTGCGCTGTGGCCGGCTGGCAGGTATATGGCTGGTGCGGCGGCTTGTGGATGGGGGTGTGCGCCCTGCTGGTGGTGCTGTTTCTGCGGGCGTTCTGCGTGTTCTGGATGCGCATGTGCCGACGCCTGAATATCTGGATTCACCGCAGGTGAAGCCGGCGGTTCCGAATGTAGAAGATGATGGCTGCGAGCATGCCGCCGAGGGTGTCGAGCAGCATGTCCTTGTGTGCATCCCACTCATCCCCCTGGGAGCCCAGGAAGGCCTGGCCGGCGCTGCCGCCATCGATTTCGGCGTATATCCACTCCACCAGTTCCCACAGCCCGGCCAGTGCCAGAATGAAAACCAGGCTGAACCATGCCGCTGTGGGGATGCTGTTCACCATGCGGCGTTTCCAGAGCAATTCGGCGATGGCGATTCCGCCCAGTCCTACGGCAAAGTGAGCAACGCGGTCATAGTGGTTGCGCTCGAAGCCGAATAAATCGGTGATGCGGCTGAAGGGCACAAACTCAAAGGTATAGTGCGCGCCTACTATCTGCATGGCGCACCAGATGCTCATGCACACGTAGGCGGTGTTCGAAAAGCGGAACTGCCGGAACGTACATACGAGAGCCCCCACCAGTAGGAAAACGGAGCTCATTTCCGTCCACCAGACCTGCACATCATGCGGGCCGATGCCGGACCATATGGTCAGTGCTGCCAGTAGAGCGAGCAGGATGTGGGGGAGGTGCCGGTTCATTCGTCGTCCTCGTCTTCGGTTGTTTCTTCGTCTTCCGGTTCATATTCCGGTTTTACCGGGGTATGCAGGCGGATGAAATTGCGGATTTCTTCGAACTTTTCCGGGCTGATGATATAATCAGTCACCCCCTGGTCCATATCGGTGATGAGGACATCATCAAGATCCCGCTCAATGTGGTAGTAATACTCTTTTTCGCCACTGCGGCAGATGCCAATGGTGGGCTGAGTGTCCTGGAAGGTGCTGATGACATCTGCTGAATCGAAGAAATTGCGGTCTCTGGTCCGGGGTTTGTACACGTTTTCCGGGGTGGGAATGTCAGCCATCATCTCTTCAAATTGGAGAATGGCCTCTTCATCCTCAATCATGAGGCTTTCCCCTTCATCAAAGGGGTCGAGGATGAGCTGGTTCTGAGTGCAGCTGTACAGGGTCAGGGAGAGCAAGAGGGAGAGCACGCGTTTCATGGCAGAGAGGAAAATAATCAGATGGTGAGAGCCAGCAGGAAAAGAGCCATGTGCAGGGAGGAGAGCCCCAGCAGCATGTTCATCTTCTTATTGGCCGGCATGGTGTGCAGCTTCAGCAGGATGAACCCGCCCACCACGATGGCGGCCAGCCAGACCAGATTCCACTGGAAGCCGGGCAGGAAAAAAGCAGTCTGCTTCAGCGTGACATAGGGCGCAATGAGGAAGGCAGAGGCCAGGCCGCGGGCTCGTTTGTCGCCCAGTCGCACAGCGAGCGTGCGTTTGCCGGTGGTGGCGTCTTCCTTGCGGTCGCGGATGTTGTTCACCTCAATAAGCAGGCAGGAGAGCAACCCGCACTGAATGCCCAGCACAAAGGCCCCGGCGTAGATTTCTTCATAGCCGGGCTGCCAGCCAATCTGCACAAATACAGTGCCGGCCACCGCCACCAGACCGAAGAAAAGCAGCACGAAAAGCTCGCCCAGCCCGTGGTAGGCCAGTGGCCAGGGTCCGCCGGTGTAGCCATAGGCAAAGAACAGGCTCGGGATGCCGATGAGCAGCACCGGCCAGCCCTGCGCCAGGATGAGCGGCAGGCCGAATGCCGAGGCTGCCACCAGGAAGAAACAGCCCCAAAGCTTGACGGTCAGCGGCTTCATATCGCCGCTGGCGGTGATGCGGCGAGGCCCCTGCCGCTTGTCCGTATCAGCGTTTTTGGTGGCATCAATCGCATCGTTGAAGAAATTGCAGGCAATCTGGATGCAGGCGCAGCTCAGCGCGGTGAAGGCGGCCAGCCACCAGTCGAGGCGAATACCGGTTTCGGGGAAATGCTGTTGGAATTTCCAGACGATGAGGCAACCGGCCCAAACGGCCACGAAGCCGGCGGGGAGGGTTTTCGGCCTGGCTGCCAGGATAATGGAACGGAGTTTATTCATATGGAAAGGTTTTATTTGCGGGGGAAATGGCGGCGGCCACCGGCAGCCGTGCGGAAGGGGGTGAAGAGATTATCCAGCCCGCTGTTCTTGATGAGGAGAGTCTGCTCCATCAGGCGACCCAGCTTGCCCTTGGGCCAGCCGCGCTGCCAGAACCAGTCCAGATATTCCGTGGGCAGGTCCATGAGCGGACAGCCTTCCGGCGGGTAATTCTTCGGGCCGTACATGCCGTAGGGCATGTGAGTGGATGCTATGTCTGCGAGCAACTGCCGCAGGTCATCAGCCGTGGGTATGGGGGCTTCTTCCATCAGCGGACGACACTCCAGCCAATGCTCTCACCGGCATACATCGGCACTACTTCCTGACCGTAGCTGCGGTATGCCGCCGGCACGCTCATGGGGGTATTGCGCAGGGTGATTTGTTTCTGCACCGGCGCGAGCCCGTACCACTTGCAGGCGTTGTCGCTCACAAAGGCCTGCAGGTTTTCCAGTGCACCGTGGGTGGCAAAGATTTCCGCAAGCTTGGGCAGGGCCACCGGGCCGGTGAATACGCCGGCAGCGCAGCCGCAGGCTTCTTTCCTGCAGCGCGGGTGGGGTGCGGAGTCTGAGCCGAAGAACAGGCGCGGGTGCCCGCTCAGTGCGGCCTGGAGCAGGGCATCGCGGTCCTCTGGGCGCTTGGCGATAGGCTTGCAGAAAAGGTGCGGACGCAGGGCGCCGCCCGCTACATCGTCCAGCGTGATGATAAGGTGCTGCAGCGTGACTGTGGCGCAGATATTCGGGAATTCATCCAGCAGCTTCAGCGCGGCGGCGGTGGTGATATGCTCCATGCTGAGCTTGAGCTTCGGGTACCTGGTGGCCAGGTGGCGGTACACGGCCAGGAATTCCTGCTCGCGGTCCATCACAAAGCCGTGGCTTTCGCCATGCACCAGCAGGGGGATGCCCAGCTCCTCCATGAGGTGCAGTGTGGTATCGGCCTGGGCCATGTCGGAGACGCCACCCTCGCTGTTGGTGGTGATGCCGGCGGGGTAGAGCTTGAAGCCGAAGAAGCCGGGAGTCTCCCTGGCTGCCAGCAGCTCCTTTTCCCCCAGCGCGGTGAAGAACAGGGTCATGTAAGGCGTGAACGCAGCCCCGTCCAGCGCCGCCTCGATGCGTTCAGCATAGCCCTGCATCATCTCCGGTGTGGTCACCGGCGGAACCAGGTTCGGCATAATCACGGCTCCGGCAAAATCGGCAGAGAGCGGCGCGGTCAGCTTCAGCATGTCGCCATCGCGCAGGTGCAGGTGCATATCCAGCGGGGAATTGAGCGTTATCTCCATGGCGCGCATTCTAACACAGCTCCCCGCATTTTTCAAGCGCAGGATAAAAGAAAACCCCGCAGGGGTGCGGGGTCGGGGTGAGAGGTGGGGCTTCTGAAAATCAGATAAGTTCTTTGAGACGGTTGACGGTGATGCCGGGAACCACGTAGCGTGTGCCATCGGCCCTGGCCAGGATGGGGGAACCATCGAAGTCCACGCCGATGAAGCGGCCCACGTGGCGCTCCTTATCCGTAATAGCTACCACGGGGAGGGATTCACCCCAGGCTGTGCCGAGGATGGGCAGAATGCTGTCAACCCCGCTTTCCACGAAATACTCGAACATTTCGGCCAGGGTATCGCCCAGGAGGGTGCGGAGTTTCTTGATTGAAGGGCAGGCGGGGAGAATCTCGCAGAGACGGGTGACGGGGTCAGCGGCCTGAGCTCGGATTTCGTTGATATCGTTGAACATGTTGATGCCCACGCCGATGGAGGCCATGCTGGCGGACGGGCGCTCCACGAGAATGCCGGCAAGCTTGGATTTGCCCACCAGCACATCATTGGGCCAGCGCAGGCGCAGCCCCTTGATGTTATATTCCTTCAGCGTCTCGATGACGGCGGCACCGGCTACCAGGGGGAGCACGCCCCAGTGGCGGTTGAGCTTGGAATCAATCGGCAGGTTGTAGGTAGCCCAGAGCCCCCCGGTGTTGCCGAACCAGGCGCGGTTGAAGCGTCCTCGCCCACGCGTCTGCCGCTGGGTGGTTACAACGGTCCATGCCGGCAATTTACGAGCCACATTGAAGGTGGATTCGCATTCCTCAACTTCCTTTACTGTCCATTTTGCGCTCACGTCTGCATTCTACACCACAAGTGGAGCTAAGTCTACCCCCTAACACGTGATTTTTTAAGAAAATTTCGAGTTTTGTGGCATGCTCCCGGTGATAGTCCCGCGTACGCGCGCCAAAAAGTTAGGGGGATGCCCTACTTTGCAATTGCGGAAACAGGTAAGCTCTGGTATAGTGTGCGCGTTGTTATGAAAGGCCATGGAACCAGACGCTTCCTGATGTGCATCGCGCTCGTTGCTGCGGTGTGGGGTGGCGTGTCTACCTGGTTCTATGTGAATGATTTAGTGCAGCCGGTGCTCACGCCGATGAATCAGTCGTACGTGGGGTATGCCAATGTGCCTCGCAAGGCTCCGGGGCTGCGTATGGAGCCCTTTACCTTCAAGGGGTGGGATGGCGGCGAGGTGCAGGCCGTGATTGCGGTGAAGGATGGTGAGGAATCCTCCCGGCAGCTCAGCGTCATCGGTGATTTGATGAATGCCCCGGTGGAGCGCCTGCACCAGATTGACTACGTGCTGGTCTGCGTGGACTGGGATCATGGTATCCGTTCGGCCCTGCCTGTGGCAGAATCGCTCACGGCGGCGGGGCTCACCTGTGTGCTCTGGGAGCCGAGGGGCAAGGATGACCGCCGCCAGTATTGCACGCATGGGCTGAAGGAGTGCCGCGATGTGCCGCTGCTGCTGAATGCAGTGACGGCCCGCTCCGGCAAGAGCGACCCGGTTTTTGCAGCTGTGGGGCAGGGATACGGCGCAGGGCTTCTGCTGCAGGCTGCCGCCACGGAACCCCGCATCCGCGGGCTGGTTTCGATTGATGCCTTTGCTTCACTGCGGCAATCGGTGGAGCGCACGATGCCGGAAGGGATGCTCCGGCCGGTGGTGATGTGGCTCATGGACCAGCGCATCCGCCGCACGGCAGGGATGGAGAGTTTTGATGTGGCTCCGGTGGAGCAGGCTGCGGATATGGATCGCAATGTGCCGGTGCTGGTGGTGAATCTGGCCCAGGACAGCCCGGTGTGCAATTTCAAGGATGCACTGACGATATACCGCCGCTTGCGCAGCGACCAGCGGGATGTGTGGACCCTGCGCTCCGAAAATGACCCGGTGGGTGCCACGCACCGCGAGATGACGGTTGGCCGCGGCCGCCGCGGCGAGGCAATTCAAGTTGGCCTGTTGCAGGATGAGGACAGCGCCATGAGCTCTATCCTGCACTGGATAAATGACCGCGTTGTGGATGCGGTGGAGGCACCCCGAGTGACCGACCCCGCACGCCCCGACCTCACTTCTTCCCATATACGACTTTGAGCAAGAACCCGGCAGAACTGAATCCCTATACTGACATCGACCGCGCCTTGAATATTCCCAGGCGCGTAGGTAATCGCCGCCGCAATGGCTATGAGCTGACGAGGCAGCGCGACATGGTGCCCATCGCCATGGGTGCCGCTACGGCAGCGGTGGTGGTGCATGCCATGCTCTGGGTGTATTTCCCCTCCTTATCGGTGCTGGGCCTTGGCAAGCTGGTGGATGTGCCGGCTGAGGTGAAGGATCTGGAGACCGTGCGTGTGGTCGTGAAAGAACCACCCAAGGAGGAGAAGATAGAAGAAGCCCCGGAGCAGGAAATCGTGGAGCAGCAGCCTCAGGAAATCGAGGAAATCAAGCATGAACCGGAGGAAATCGATATTCTGGATGTGGATGTGCCTGAGCTGGTGATGGCTCCCGGCCCCACGGAGCTGGCGGTATCGGAGCCGGTGTATGCCGCCGAGGAAGAGACCCCGGTGAGTGAAATGCCGCCGGCGCAGCTGGATTTGAATGCCTTGCAGACCAAGGATTTGACGGAAGAGGCACTGGCCATTCCTGAACCCACGCCGGTGAACAGCAACGAGGTGGTGGCTGCCGCTACTGCCCAGACCGAAGTGCTGGAAGATGCTTCTTCCCTGATGGAGCAGGATTTGCGCAAGGCTGCCAGTGAGGCCGGCAACTCCAACCTGCCCAGCGATACCCGCAGCCTGGCCCAGCTCATGGGCGAGGAGCACCTGGGCTCCGGCTCCGGTGTGGCGCGTCTGGGGGCGGATGTGCTTTTCGGATTCAATGAGTGCCAGCTGAAGAATTCTGCCCGCATCACAATGCTGCAACTGGCTGCCCTCATTCAGAAGAACCCGCACACATATTTTGTGATTGAAGGGCACACTGACAGCGTGGGTGGCGCGGCATATAACGCGCTTCTCGGTCTGCAGCGAGCTGCTGCCGTGCGCGCCTGGCTGGTGGGCAATGGGGTGCCGGTGGAAAATGTGTATGTGCGCTCCTGCGGCAGCTCCATGCCGCTGGCTCCGACCACGGGCGACCGCGACCAGCAGAAGCTGAACCGCCGCGTGGAAATCCACATGCGCGCCGGTGGTGAGGAATTGCCTGCCGGTGCCTGCGATTATAAGTATAATGTAGACCTGACCACGAAAATCAGCCAGCAGCTGGCCAAGGGGGTGAAAGTGCCGGAAACGCCCGCTTTCCGTCTCCCCGTGGGGGCCACACGCGAACAGCGCGCTGCAGCAGAGGCTGCTCGCAAGAAAGCAGAGCAGAACAGGAAGAAGGGCAGAAATGGTCGTTGAGGAAGGTCAGGTGCTGCCCGGCCGGGCCTTGCCTTTCTGCGGAAACTGCCGCTGGCTGATTTCGCTGGACTATGATGAGACGCTGCGCACGCATGACCCGGCGCAGCCGGTGCCTGCGGCCTTTTATGAACTGATGCGCGCGTGGCGACCGCTGGGCGTGCGCTGGGGTATCAATACCGGGCGCACCTTGCCGTACCTCTGCGGGGAGCTTCTGCCCACGGCTCCCTTTCTGCCGGATTTTATCTGCACTTGCGAGCGTTATGCTTATGTGGCTCAGGAGGATGGCGCACTGCACCCCCTGCGCGAGCACAACGCCCGCTGCCTGGCTCACAATATGCAGGTGCTCGAGCTGGTTCGCCCGCTCCTGCATGAGCAGCTCCGCGCGCTCCGCAGCGCCAGCCCGCAGTTGCAGTGGATTGTGGCTCCCACCGACCCGCTCTCTGTGGAAGCTGCGGACTCCGCCACCATGGACAGCATCATGGATTTCCTGAATCCCTTTGTGGCCGGCCTTGAGGGAGTTTCCGCCCAGCGGGCCGGGCGTTACATGCGCCTGGCCGATGCCCGCTACTGCAAGGGCACCGCCCTGCAGACCGTGGCTCACGAATGGAAGGTGCCCCCGCAGAACTGGGTCATGCTGGGCGATGGCCACAATGACCTGCACGCCTTCCGCCTGTTTCCTGCTGCTTTCTGCGGGGCTCCCTCTACCGCCCACCCGGAGGTGCTGGCCTGGATGCATGCGCAGGGTAAATATGTTTCCTCCACCCCCGGTGTGATGGAAATCCTGCACGCATGGTATGACCGTACCATGACAGAATGTAAACAAAATCCGTCTTAAAATTCGCTTTCGACTTGACTTTTCGGGCAAATGATAGTTTTATATTTCCCCGTTAGCCCCCAGGGCAACCGACAATTCTCCCAATCGAGAAAACCACAAACGACACATAAATCATTATGGGATCGCTTAAGAAGAGACGTAAGGCCAAGATTAACAAGCACAAGCGCAGCAAGCGCATGCGCCAGAACCGCCACAAGAAGCGTTTGCGTTACAAGTCCTAAGCTGCGCGCTTAGGCCACGTCCGCAAGCGACGCTGTTCTTTTCACGGCACTGTTTCCCACCGGATTCAGTGCCGTTTTTTTATTGATTACGAAGCGTTTAGATGCGTACACTTGCCAAATTGATATTCCTTTGGTATAATGATCGCACGTGAGACCTCAGACTCAAAAGGAACACCGCCACAGGGTGCTGGAATTGCCGGAGATACTGTCCGGGCTGCTGGTGCTTTTCGTGGTGCTGTGGGAGGCCTGTTTTGAGGGTGTGGCCAATTCGCCAGCCTACCGGGAAGCCTTTGTGGATGGCACTTACCTGTTGTTGTGCGGTCTGGTGTGGTTCAACACGCTGGTGGTGATTCTGCATCTGGTGAGTGAATGGGTGCGCTACGGGGTGCCGGGGCGCTTCCTGTGGGTGCAGTTGCTGGTGGGCATCGTGGCTTCGGCGGTTATCTACGGATGTGTATGGGAGATTTTCGGGCGCTGGGCCTTTCTGGCAAGTCTGGTGTGCAGTTTCCTGCTGGGGGGCTTTTCCCTCGGCACGCTGGGCAACATCATTCTGGCCCGCCGCTCAAATCCGGTGAACAATGGCAGCCGCTGGTCACCGGCGGTGCGCTTCTTCACCTATATGGTGGGTCTGGTGCTGCTCAGTACGCTTCTGCTGCTGACGCCCGGCGCCACGAATACCCCGATTTCCCTGGTAGATGCGTTTTTCACCTGTGCATCGGCCACTTCGATAACCGGCCTCACCTCTGTGGATGTGGCCTCGACCTTCACCCCGCTGGGTAAACTGGTGCTGCTGCTGGATATCCAGATTGGCGCCATCGGCGTGATGACTTTTTCCTATTTTGTGCTCATGATGGTGGGCAAGCGCCTGGCGGTGCGCGATAGTATGTCTGTTTCCGGCATGCTGGACCAGCAGGGGGTGAATGTGGTGCCATCGCTGTTGCGGGCTGTATTCTTTGTGACCCTGCTGGCGGAGGCAGTGGGCGCCGTGAGCCTGTATTATCTCTGGAAGGACATGCCCGGCTTCCCGCAGGAGGATTTGTGGGGCTATGCGGTTTTTCATGCTGTTTCTGCGTTCTGCAATGCGGGTATCAATATTTTCCCGAGCGGAATGGAGCAGGTGGGGGTGGCAAATTGCAAGATGGTGCAGCTGGTCATGATGCTGCTGGTGCTGGCGGGTACGGTGGGCTTCGGTGTATATCTGGAGGGACTGACTCGCCTGAAGAATAAGCTGGCCGGCAAGCGCAGCGCCCTGCGCTGGAGTACAAACTCCTGGCTGGTAATCCGGGTGATGCTGATTGTGATGCTGGTGGGCACGGTGGGCCTCACCCTGCTGGCTGCTTTTGAGCCTTCTGCCCACCAGGCTCATGGCACGTTCAACCTCTGGGAGTCTCTGTGGAATGCGGTGGGACGCTCGGCCGGGTTTTCACTCAGCGACATCGGCGAATACGGCCCGGTTTACCAGCTTTTCCTGGCTTTTCTGATGTTTGTGGGTGGCAACCCCGCCGGTACAGGCGGCGGTGTGTATGCACCGGTGTTTGCGCTGTGCCTGCTGGAGGTATACCGTGTGTTGCAAGGCAAGCAGGACCTGGAGCTGCACAACCGCCGCATAGCCCGCAACACCGTGGAGCGAGCCATGGCCACAGTGGTGCTTTCCATTTTCTGGATTGTATTCACTACGCTGCTGCTTATGCTGCTGGAGCCGGCTGTGGCGCAGCAGCCGCAGGGGGTGGTGAAGCTGCTCTTCATGGAGGTGAGTGCCTACACCACCACCGGTTTTGACCTGGGCGCCCTGAATCAGATTTCGTCTGTTTCCAAGTTGCTCGTATCGCTCAACATGCTGTTCGGGCGCGTGGGCATGTTCACCTTCATGCTTATCTTCATCCGCCAGAAGGAACCTAACCCCATCCGCCTGCCGGAAACTCGTTTACCCCTCAACTGATAAATTGTTATGAAATTCGTTATTATCGGTATTGGTCAGTTCGGCCGCGCCCTGGCTCTGCATCTGGCAGATTTAGGCTTTGAAGTCACCATCCTGGACGAGCGCGAATCCATCATCACTGAGTTGAAGGACCGTGTGACGTATGCTCTGGTGGGCGATGCCACGGATATCCGCGTGCTGCGCCAGCTGGAACTGGTTGGCGAGGATACCTATGTGATTGTGGCCGTGGGTGAGCAGTTTGAGCGAAACCTCCTCATTACTGCCCAATTGAAGGAGCTGGGAGCCACAAACCTGATGACCCGCAGTGTGAACGAATTGCATGGCAAACTGCTCAAGCTCATCGGCGTGAATGACCTTATCCGTGTGGAGGATGTGGCCGCCCGCCAGCTGGCTGCCCGCTTCACGAATGAGGGTATGATGCGCCTGCGCCGCATGGATGCCACTCACTCCCTGGCCGATGTTCGCCTGCCGGAGGAATGGGTGGGCCGCAAGCTTATGGATGTGGGACTGCGCTCGGAGTTCCGCCTGAACCTGCTGACGGTGAGACGCGGCAAGGTGAAGGAGAACCCGACCCCGGACGATGTGCTTTCCGAGCCCGAGCAGCCGGTCATTGATATGCCGGATGCCTCCCTGGAGTTTCAGCTGGGCGATGTGCTGGTGGTGTTCGGCAAGGACGGTGACTTGCAGCGTTTTGTGGAAAAATTTGACTTGCAGGGGGAATGAGCGCGCGCGTGACACTGCCGGAGAAACGATACGCCGGCTACATTTTTGACCTGGACGGTACGCTGGTGGACAGCATGCCGGTGCATTACAAAGCCTGGCGCTGGGCGCTGCGGGAGCATGGTGCCCCGCAGCACGTTTTCCGGTGGGAGGAGTTTGTGGCTCACGGCGGTATGGCCGCACCGGATATCGTGGCCGACCTGAATGCGACATACGGCCTGAGCATGGAGCCCGAGACCGTGGCGGATGACAAACGCAACCGCTATGCCTGGCTCCTGCAGAATGAAACGCTGCCTGTTATCCCGGAGACGGTCAATCTCGTGCGCCGGCTCAAAGAGCAGGGGATTCCCTACGCCATCGGCACCGGCAGCATGCCCTCCGGTGCCACGGATACCCTGGAATCGGCCGGTGTGGCAGATTTATTTCCTATCATGGTGACTCCGGCGGATGTGCCGCCGGGATTCGGTAAACCCAGACCGGATATTTTCCTGCTGTGCGCTGAACGCATGGGGGTGAATCCACGCGAATGCGTGGTGTTTGAAGATGCCGAACCCGGTATCCAGGCTGCCATGGTCGGTGGAATGGACTACGTGCGCGTGGGCGAATGCCCGCCGGTGCGCGATTAATCGTGAATCCCACAGCGGCGCACGCACTCTTCCCAGGTGGTGGGGGCTTGCATGAGCTCGGTGAGCCAGGGCTCATCCGGCAGCTTGTGGGCGCGGTTGAATGCCGCCGGACGGGTGATGCGCGTGAAGAGCACGCGTTTCATGGCGCTTTTCGGGATGCGGCGCAGCCCGTAGCCTGCGGGCTGTCCCTCCCGCGCCTTGTGCGATGACCACACGCAGGCTGTGTCGCCCTCGTCCTTGACCAGTATGACCAGGTGCCCCCGCTCCCGGCCGCCTATGTGCTCGTTCCACCAGATTTTCAGAACATCGGATGGCCGGGCCTGCTTCCAATCGGTGAAATTGACGCCGGCGCCCAGCCGGTGAACCAGCAGGGCAAAGCCGGGGCCGTTTGCGTTTGCGTACCCCCAGGGACCCTCTCCGTCCTTGACCAGGCGTGGCATGAGCGCCTGCCAGGCTGCGGGGGAAATGGCCCGGTAACGGTTCTGCGTTTCCCAGTGTAACAATGCAGAGAGTGTGGCCACCCACACCGCCGATGAGCAGAACGATGGGCGCGCAACCATCGGGTTGAAAAGCGGTCGCTTCCGGCGCGCGTCCCAGGTGAAGGAATCTACCAGCGCCTGCTTGGCTCTGTCGTCCGTGCTGTAGCCACCCGGGCCGATGCGCTGCATGGACATGATGGCCCCCTGCATGCTTTTCCACCACGGATAGGCGGCTCGTGCACCGGTGACGCTACGGTGCCTGAGTTGCTGTGCTTCAGTCATCGGGGCGCAGCAGAGCAGAAGAAGTAGTGCCAGAGATAGAAAACGCATGTGGTAGCAGAGTCTATAACACCGGGCAATGGATGGCAAGCAAAATATCCTACAGGATGAAGAGCCTTTAATGTTATAGTCTAATTATGCTTGACTTTCAGCTTTCGTTTGCTATGATGCACGCCATGAAAAAGACCCTGCTCCTGCTTTCAGTGCTGGCCCCAGCCGCCTGTGCTTCTGAATGGTTTGATTCGCTGGTGGATGATACATCCGCAGTTGCGTGGAACCTTTATAGCGATTGGCATCATAAGCTGCCGGAGAGCGGGTTGTTCCCCAGCTTCTTCTCTTTTGAGACGGTTTCCAATATGGGCGAACGCCATGGCGGCTCCACGCTCAGCTGGCAGAAGCTGGGGCTGTGCGTGCCTCTTGCCGACCCCCGAAAATCCGGCGGCAAGGATTGGATGTTCAATGCATCTGCCAATGCAGAGCTGACCTTCATGGATGCAGATGGTGAGTTTGATTTGCGCCGGAACGAGCTCTATAATTTTTCCCTGCCGGTGACCGCCATCATTCCCCGCGATAACGGGAATATGATGATTTTTGCCATCGCGCCCGCTCTCGCCACGGATTTTGTACACCGCGCTCACAGTTTTCATGTGAACCTCCTGTTCTCGTACAGCGTGCAGCATAGTGAAACATTCACCTATTCCGTGGGTATCGGCCATTCGCCGGATGCCACCATCATGGGCTTCATGCCCGTGTTCTCTTTCGACTGGAAGATGTCGCCCGAGTGGACGATGCATCTGAGTGGCCTGAATTACAGCATCACGCGCAATATGGGCCAGGGTCTTGAGCTGGGCGCCTTCGTGGATGGCGCGGGTGGTTCCTGGGCGGTGAGCACGCCGAGCGGCACGCGCATGCTGCGCGTCCGCTCCCTGGTGGCAGGCCTGAAGGCCGCCTACGATTTCTCCAAGCCCGGTGAAACAAAGAGGCTGGCCATACTTTGCGTAGGCAGCACCCTGATAACCACAGCTGATATTCTGCGCTACAATTCCGACATGGATCGGGTGAAGGGCCACCACTATCATCCCGGGTTGTATGTGTCTGCCGCGGTGGACTTCCGTTTCTGACGGGAACCTGACTATTGTCTGGTGAAGCGGAGCTTCGAGGTATCAAAGCCGCGGCGCTCCGCTTCCTGCTTCAATTTTCTGATGGTTTCAGGTTTCGGGTTGCGCTCCCGCGTGAGCAGCCAGAGGTAGTCTTCATCATCTCCGGAGACCAGGGCCGCCTGATAATCCTTATCTACATACAGAATGTGATAAGGAGCTCCGAACCACCAGTAGGGCCATACGAATGAGACTTCCAGGATGCCGTCCTTGACGGGGAAAGCGCGGCCGGAGGCCTGTTTGAAATGCCCTGTTTCATTTCTGCCGCTGTTCATTACGTTGAGGCTGCCGTCCGGTCCTGGGGTGTAATCTGTATAGACCTGCTCCATTCCTTCTTCGAACCAGTTCTCGTATCTGGCTTGTTCATACCAGCGCCCCTGGTACCGGGTCAGAGAGACATTTGCCTGCGGTGTGGTATCGGCTGCGATACAGGTGCTGGCCAGAAGTATCAGAAGTGAATAAAAACTTTTCATAACGCAGAGAGACGGAAAAACCTCTGTTCGTTGATAAACTGTTGGCGGGAATAAGACACAAGCTGCTGATATTTGAACTTGCACAAGCGGGCTGAAGCGTGCTATTCTTTAGCTGACATGAGAAAATCGCTACTGTTATCCCTTTGCGCGACATCTGCCTTGGTGCTGTCGATGTGTGAGTCTTTTGATGGACCTCCCCCCGTTGGGCAGGTGAAAGCTGTTGATCCGCAGGCCGATGCGCTGATGGTAGAGGCGAAGTCGTACCAGAAGGAAGGGAAGATGTCCAAGTCCCGGGGGCCGCTGAAGGAGATAGTTCGCTATCATTCCCTGGCTCCGAATGCTCCCGAAGCACGCTTCCTGCTGGGTAAGGCCTACGAGGCAACGGAAGATTATCGTGATGCATTTAAGGAATACGGTAAGTTGATAGATCGTTACCCGCAGAGCGAATTGTATGCCGATGCGCTGAACCGCCAGCTCGCTATGGCCATGGATGCAGCCAGCGGGAAACTGACAGTACCTGTGTTCTGGGGAGCCTGGAATACCTCGATGGAATCCGGCGTGGTGGTGAAGTGGCTCCGCGAGATAGTGGAAAAGGCTCCCTACAATGACATGGCCGCCACGGCTTCTTCCATTCTGGCGAAGTACCTGGTGGATCAGGATCGCCCGGAAGAGGCCCGCGTGGAGTACGCCCGCCTTGTGGAGAAATATCCGGACAGCCGCTATGCGCCGGATGCACAGTTGATGGTGGCGCAGCTCTGGGCCAGCAGCCACACGCGGGGAGATAATAATCTGGTTAATCTGAGCAATGCCCGAGAAGCATATGAGGAGTTCACCCTGCGTTTTCCGAATCATCCCGAGGCCAAGAAGGCTATGGGCGAAGCGTTGAATATGGACCGCCTCATGGTGCATCAGCAGCTGGAGGTGGGGCGTTATTACCTGGAGCGCTCCCGTGAATACACTTCCGCCATTTTCTGCTTTGAGGACGTAATCCGCCAGAAGAATATCAATCCGGAAGCTGCCAGGGAGGCAGAATCCTTACTTGCAAAAGCAAAACAGGCCGCAGCTGCCGCTAAAGCTGAATCCTGATTATGAAGAAATCCCGAGTGTTATTAGTCGGATTGCTGGCTGCCCTGGTAAGCTCCTGCGGTTATCATCTGGGTGGGATGAAGCCCGACTATATGGAAAACATGAACACGTTCTGTGTCGAAGTGTTCGAGAATAATACGGTGCAGCCCAATGTCGGCATGCTGATGACGACAGCCATGGCAAATGAGCTGCAGAGCGATGGTACTTACCGCATGGCTCCGCGTAACGAGGCCGATTTCATCCTGAAGGGAACCGTGACACACATCACGCGCGAATCGCTCCGTACGAACACGGACGATACCTACGTCAGTAGCGAAATCGGGCTTGTTGTCCATGTGGATTATCAGATAATTGAGCGAAAGAGCGGTAAGGTATTAAGGAAGAATGAAGCCAGTGCAACGGGCAGTTACTTCAACCAAGGCGTGAATACGGTTTCTGCCATGGACACGGCCTTGTCTTATGCAACCCGTCTCGTCGCTGAAGAGATCACGCTGAATCTGACGGCACCATGATTGAGTATCCCGTCAGCTTTGTCGGGCTGCCCATTGGAAACCGGGAGGATATTACCCGGCGGGCGCTCGCCGTGCTGGAGTCGGTGGATTGCATCTGCTGCGAGGATACCCGCAACACCGGGCAGCTCCTGGCTCACTACGGTATACGCAAGCCTCTGCTGAGCCTGCATGAGCACAATGAGATGCAGCGTGCGCCGGAGGTAGCCACACGTGCGCTGGCCGGTGAGTCTTTTGCCGTGGTCACAGATGCCGGCATGCCCGGCGTGAGCGACCCCGGCTACCGTCTCATTCAGGAGCTGAAGAGCCGGGGGGTTGCCTTCACGGTGCTTCCCGGGCCTTCAGCAGTGGTCACGGCGCTGGTGGGCTCAGGCCTGCCGAGTGATGCTTTCTTCTTCGGCGGCTTCCTGCCGGTGAAATCCGGACGCAAGGCCGCGCTGCTGAAAGCCGCAGTGGAAGCCAGCCACACAAGTATCTTCTATGAGTCACCATTCCGCATTGTGAAGACGGTGCAGGCCCTGGTGGAAATTGACCCGGAGGTGCCCATCTGCGTGGCGCGAGAACTCACCAAGGTTTTTGAAACGTATCACCGCGGCACGGCTTCTGCCGTGCTGGAGGAATTCAAGGCAAAACCGCCGAAGGGTGAAATGGTGGTGCTTATCGGCGGGCAGAATGCTCCGCGAGGCTGACCCCGATATGACTACACGGCCGCTTAGTGTTCGCGAGCAAGCGATTCTTGATAAAGCACTGGATGCTGCGGAGCGCTTGCAGTGGTATGTCCGGCCGCGGTCGCTGTCCGGCCGTTGCGATGTCCGGAATGTTGCCCTGGTATCGGGGGTGAGTATAATTTTTGCGGGGGTGTTCTGGCTTATGTTGCTGGGCGGCCAGGAAATCGAGCCGTTTGCGTGGTTTGCTGCCGGTTTTGTGGGGCTGATTGCGGCGGGAGTCATCCTGGGCTTGAATAGCAGCTTGTTCAATGCTTGTCACTCTGTGTACATGGTGACTGACAAGCGGGCACTGGTGCTGCGCCCTCGTTTTCCTTTCCTCGGCTTCAGGGTGCAGGCCTGGCCACTGGCCTCCAATATGATGGTGGAAGTGGTAGAGCGGAGTGATGGTAGCGGTGATATAGTGCTTGCGTATGAAAATACAGCACCGGATGTGGTGGGTAAACGTCCTCCTTTGGGGTTTTTGCACATTAATAACGTGAATGCAGTAGCGGAGGCCCTTGCCGCTGTCGCCGCTCCTTTTTCACCACGGACAGATGCCGAGCATGTGCGCTACATGAACTGGGCTGATCCTCAACAATCTGTGCGTAAGCCGGATAAATCATTGATGCTGGTGGCAGCGGTCATGGTGTTGATGGGCTGCGCGGCTTTCTATAGAAGTACCTATCTGCTGGAGAAGCCACTTTATTACCTGTTGCACGCCGAGCGCACGGCAGGGCGCGTGGTTGCGGCTCAGAAAAAGGAAAAAGACGCTTTTCTGCCTGTTTATGAATTCCGGACGGCGCAGGGCTCTGTCTTTCGCCAGAAGGTAGAAAATACCGAATATTTTAATGAGCCACAGTTGGGATTGGAAACTACCATTCTGTATTTTGCCGATGCGCCGGAGCAGGCAATGGCCCTGTGTCCCAGGACGATGTTTGGAACCGGTGCTTTTCTTTCGTTCTGGGGACTCATGTTCATGACCGGTGGCTGTCTCGGGTTGCGCGCATACCGGCAGCAGATGAGGGCATGGAACAGCTTGCGTAAGTGACGTAAATAAAACCGCCTTGCTCCGGTGGGGAACAAGGCGGTGAAAGAGCTCTGCGGTAACTCCGTATCAGTGGGGAACCGGGATGGTCTGTTCGCGGTCGGGACCAACACCTACGGAACCCACAGGGCAGCCCACTACCTCGCCGAAGCGCTTGACGTAGGCTTTGCAGTTTTCAGGCAGTTCATCCCAGGTGGTGCACTTGGAGATGTCCTGCTTCCAGCCGGGCAGCGTCTCGTAAATCGGTTCGCACAGTTCCCAGTCCTCAATGCGGGCAGGGGGGTACTCCAGAATCTCATCGCCCATCTTGTAGGCGGTGCAGATCTTGATGCTGTCGCGCTCATCGAGCCCGTCCAGATTGGTCATGGCCATTTCATCGAACCCGTTGAACATGGCAGAGAAACGGAGCACTACGCCGTCTGTCCAGCCGCAGCGGCGGGGGCGGCCGGTCGTTGCGCCGAACTCTCGGCCCAGGCCGTGCAGGTAGTCGGCAATCTCATCGTCCTCCGTCACGAAGGGGCCCGCGCCCACGCGGGTGGTGTAGGCCTTGCACACGCCGATGATTTTGTCAATCTTGGTGGGGGCCACGCCGGAACCGGTGCAGCAGCCGCCTGCGCTGGTGTTGGAGCTGGTCACGAAAGGATAGGTGCCGAAGTCGATGTCGAGCATGGCGCCCTGAGCCCCTTCGAACAGCACGGTCTTGCCAGCCTTGATGGCCTTGTTCACCACCGGGATGGTGTTGGTGATGTGCGGGCGAAGCACATCGGCTGCTGCCATCACGGCCTTGAGAGTCACCTCGGGGTCGGCCTTCGGCCATCCCAGGCGGGCCAATTCGTCATTGGCTGTCTTGATGCGGGCTTCCAGCACGCTCTGCAGGCGGTCAGCATCGGCCAGGTCAATCATGCGGATGCCGATGCGGCGGGCCTTGTCGGCATAGGTCGGGCCGATGCCCTGCTTGGTGGTGCCGATTTTCTGGTCACCGAGGGCTTCTTCCTGGGCGGCATCAATTTCCTTGTGGATAGGCAGCACCACGTGGGCACGGTCGGAGATGAGGAGCTTCTCCGGGGTGATGGTCACGCCCTTCTCCTGCAGGTAGTTAATCTCCTCCACCAGTGAGGTGGGGTTGATGACCACGCCGTTGCCGATGATGTTCACCTTGTTATCCCACAGAATGCCGGAGGGCACCAGGTGGAGAACGTACTTCTTGCCGTTCGCGATGACGGTGTGACCGGCATTGCTGCCACCCTGGCTGCGCACCACGATATCTGCGGTCTCGGTCAGGAAGTCAATTACCTTGCCTTTGCCTTCATCTCCCCACTGGGAGCCAATGACTAGTGTGTTCATGTCTGAAATGTCTATTTATCTGCTGTAATCATGCTCAGGAACGTGCCGAAGGTGCAGCCGTCCACTGCCTCAGGAGTGTATTCCAGACCGGCAGCCTTCTGCTCAGCGCAGTAAATGCCGGCCACGGTATCATCGTTCAAGTTAATGTGGGTCACCTCCACGCCGGCGGGCAGGGTGGAAGCCACAAGCGCAAAGTTCTGGTTGGGTGCGGTGATTTCTACTTTGCCGGTGGACACGTTCTTCGACGGCTGGTTGGCGCCGCGGTGGCCGAACTTCAGCTTTTCTACGCTGCCGCCCAGGGCAAGGCCGAGCACTTCCATGCCAAGGCCAAGACCGAAAATCGGAAGCTTGCCCAGGAGTGACTTCACGGTCTCAATGATGCCGGTGAGAGCGGCGGGGTCGCCGGGGCCGCTTGAAAGGAACAGACCATCCGGATTGAGTGCGAGGATCTCCTCGGCGCCGGTACCAGCCGGTACTACCGTGACTTCGCAGCCGTCCTGACGGAGAGCGCGCAGACTGCTGGCCTTGATGCCCAGATCCAGAGCGACCACTTTGCAGCTCACCGGGGCAAGGCTGCCGTAGTTGCTCATATCGCCGGCTGTCTTGTTGGGAAGCTTCCACGGGCGGGACTCGCCGCTCCAGGTATAGCTGGCCGGGGTGGAAACCTGCGTTGCCAGGGCTGCACCGCTGAGCGCGGTGGCAGTTTTGGCCTTGGCCACGGCTTCTTCAGCCGTGAGCTCCGTGGTCACACAGGCCCGCATGCAGCCGTTGAGGCGGAGGTGGCGTGCAAGGCGGCGGGTATCGATACCTTCCACGCCGGGCGTGTTGTTGGTTTTGAGCCATTCGCTCATGGGGGAGTCTGCACGCCAGCTGGAATGAATGTTGGAAAGTTCTCCAATGACGATGGCAGCGGTTTTCGGGGCAGGGCTTTCGTTGTCCTCTTCCACAATGCCGTAATTGCCGATGAGGGGGTAGGTCATTGCCAGAATCTGCCCGTAGTGAGCAGGGTCTGTCAGGATTTCCTGATACCCCATCACTGCGGTGTTAAAGCAAGCTTCACCTGTTACCGTGCCCGCGGCACCAATGGAGGTGCCTTCGAAAATGGTTCCGTCTTCTAATGCCAGAATTGCTTTCATGTGTTAATTTAAGCCGTCGGATTATAGCAAACCCGCGAGAGATTGGCAAGGCAATAATCAAACAACTGAGCGAATTTATGCACGCGCGTACGTGCGCAAGCTGTGTGCTTCAGGAAAATTCGTCATTTTGTCTAAGTTGGCTTGATTTTTTGCATGCAATGTGCTTATAATAATCTATCAGTAGAGAGCCGTCAGAGATACAGGCTCTGCACAAGAACTTAACGTAAAATCTGAATACCATGGAAAACGAAGAAATCAAAGACACAACAGCTCCCGCTCCGGCTCCTTCCACAGATGCTTGTGACCGCCTTGCAGCGGCTCGCCAGTATGCCAGCGAGCAGTATGAGAAGATTCGCCGCGCTGCGTCTGAGCAGATGGAGCATGTGCGTGAGTATGCCGACCATGCCCGGGCTCAGATTAACGAGGGTTGGGACAAGGCCCGCGTGCAGGTGAATGAAGGATGGGACAAGGCCCGTGTGCAGATGAATGAGGGCTGGGATAAGACCTGCTCTGCTGCCAAGGAGTACCACAAGGCCGGTGAGGCTTATGTGAAGGAGAATCCCACCGGCAGCATTCTCGGCGCTCTGGGTATCGGTGTTCTCGTAGGCCTGCTTCTCGGTTCCCGCCGCTAAGGTTTCGGCTTTATGCCGCAGCTTTTCTATGTTCTCACTTTTCAAAGGAAAAGGGCAGAAGTCGCAGCTTCGTGAGGAGGCAGTAGCCGCCATACAGCAAGCGAAGGGGGTAGCGCAGCGCGCCGTGGAACACACTGGCGCGCTGGGTGTGCTTCTGTCTGAAGAAATCAAGGAGTACACGGCTCACCAGTTGCAACGTCTGGTTATGGTGGTGCTGGCGTGCGTACTTCTGTTGGGTGCGTATTTTGTTTTCTGTGCGCTGTCAGCCGTGGTGCTGAGCGCTTTCGTCGGCCTGCCGTGGGCTCTGGTTATCGTCTTCTTGCTGAATGTATTCACAGCGCTGGCCCTGCTGCTGCGAGTGAAGAAGATGGCCGGTAAACAACTTGCACCTGCCACGGTGCATGAACTGAAAAACGATTGGCAATGTCTCAAATTACTTTGCAAGGAAAACAGCAAGCCCTGATTCGGGTTGCGGAAAGTCGCGTAGCGATGCTGGATGCCGTGTCCTCCACCCGGGAACATGCTGCATTGTGCGTGAAGGCGTTGCCTGTTTCTCCGTCTACTGTCATGAAAATCGGGGCGGCGGCTGGAGCTGCTGCGTCTGTCCTGGGGGCTGTTTCCGGGCTGAAACGCAAGAAGCTGGCTGCTGAGAAAAAGGCAGCCAGACCCGCCTCGAATACCGGCATGCTGGTGCAGCTTGCCATGCAGCTCGCCGCTCCCTTGTTGTTGCCGAAACTACAGCAGTTTCTGCATCAGAAAGGAGTGAGCCCATTTTCTTCTGATGCTTCCATCAATCTCTGATTATGAAAAAAGTTTTCGTTTCCGGTGCATTTAATGTTTTGCACGCCGGGCATATCCGATTTTTTGAAGATGCCCGCCAGTTGGGTGATTATCTGATTGTTTCCTATCCGCCTGCGGATTTGTTGTGGAAATTGTACGATAAGAAATCTGTTCTGGATGATAGCGATAAGAAAGCGGTCATCAGCGCCCTTTCCATGGTGGATGAAGTCATCGAGTCGACGGATGATGATGTTGCTCTGTCTTTCCGGTCTGCAGTTCAGGCTTGCTCACCGCAGGTTCTTGCGGTGACCACGGACGATGTACACATCGAGGCCAAGCGGCGTTTCTGCAAGGAACAGGGCATAGAGTTTGTGGTGCTGGAAAAGTCTCAGCCTCAGGAAGGCCAGACCACCAGCACCCAGGTGCTTTCCCGCGTGAAGGCCCCGCACCATGCGCCGCTGCGTGTTGATTTTGCGGGTGGCTGGCTGGATGTGCCGGAGAATGCCATCCCCGGTGAGTACATCGTCAACTGTTCGATATCTCCTACTGTGTCGCTCAAGGAATGGCTTTACCGCCAGGGTGCCGGTCTGGGCGGGAGTGGTGGCTGGAGCGTGCTGAATGGCTGGGATCCGGTAGCCTCAGAACTGGGGCTGGGTGTCGGCTGGCAGGACCCGGCAGTCATTGCTGAAACCGGTGCCTGTGTCTGGAAGTCAGGCCCCAAGCCTGTGTTGGATTTCAAGAATACCGGAGATTTTCTCAAGGGCTGCATGGCGGTGTACGATACCCGGGTGAAGCACTATACACCTGGCTTTGCCGGTTATGAACGCTCTTTTGAGCGCATTGCCAAGGCTGGTCGCATTGCGCGCCTCGGTGTGCAGCAGCAGGATGTTGCTGTGCTCGCGGTCGGGGTGCAGATGAGTTATCAGCTGCAGTTGGAGGAGGGAATGCAGCCGCTCCCCGACATCGGCAATCAGCTGGCGCACAAGTACTGCGGCGGCGGGCATGGTGGTTATGCTCTCTATTTGTATGAAAACAAGGAGGAGCGCGATGCTGCTGTAGACTCATGCGAGGATATGTACCCGGTGGAGCCGTATTGCCGCACTTTCGGCAAGGATGAGCAAGTGCCCTGGGAACCCCGTTTCCTGGAGCGCCTGAAAAAGCGTGGTGTGATTAAATAAAGTTTTTATCTCTCTTGAATATGGCAAAAGTTTTTGTTTCCGGTTGTTTTGACGTCTTGCACAGCGGGCATATCGCTTTCCTGGAGGAAGCCGCCAGCTATGGTGATGTGTATGTGTCTATCGGTTCGGATGCCACCGTGATGGCTCTCAAGAACAGAAAGACCATGTACACGGAGGATGAGCGCAAGTATATGCTCGAAGCCATCCGCTTCGTGAAGAAGGTATACATTGGCCCCGATACGGGGAAGATTCTGGATTTTGCTCCTCTTCTGGATGAAGTGAAGCCGGATATCTTCTTTGTGAATTCGGATGGCACCAGTGATGCCAAGAAGGAGTTTGTGGAATCCAAGGGAATCCGTTATGTGACGAGTTCCCGTATCCCGCATGCGAACCTCCCTGAGCGTTCCACGACCAGCATTCGTCAATCGATGGGTAAATGAAGGAATCGCGGATAACATATCACGTGGGCGAGAAGGGAACCCGCCCGTGGGGGGAATGGCAGGTGCTGGATCTGCAGTCTCATGTGGTGGTGAAGAAGCTGCTTGTTTATCCCGGCGGCCGTATCTCGCTGCAGCGGCACCAGCACCGTACGGAGCGCTGGATTGTCACGGAAGGCGTAGCCACCGTGCGCTGTGATAATAACATCATGCACCTGAATGTGGGTGAGTCTATCATGATTCCCTGCGGGAGCATCCACCGGCTCAGCAATCAGGGCACGGCACCGGTGGCCCTCATCGAGGTGCAGATTGGCAACTACCTCTCAGAGGAGGACATTGAGCGATTTAATGACGACTACGGTCGGGTTGATTAACAACTGAATTTATATATATGGACAGTTCTAAGCTTCATTCAGCCTGGGATCAGGTAGATGGTATTCTGGTTATCAATCTGGATACCAGCCGGGAACGAATGGATAAGTTCCTGAAGGATAACGAGGGCTCGCTGCCCTTGGACAAGGTTCACCGGCTCAGCGCAGTGCTGGGCAGAAACTTGCCAAGCTATGGCAAGGAACCCTGGTTTACGGAACGCACGGCAGAACGCGCTTCCTACTGGGGTGGGGCGGGGGGATGCTCCTTGTCTCACGCCAAGGCTATTGCTACTGCAAAGGCAAATGGCTGGCGCAACGTGCTTATCATGGAGGACGACGTCATAACCGGTACTCACCCGGATGCCCTGGCCATGCTGGAATATGCCCTGAAGAATCTGACGGGTGATTACATGCTGTACCTGGGTTACAGCCGCCCGACTCCGTATGGCAGCAGTGTGCAGAAATCCGGCGAGCATGCCCTTTGGCAGGTGGAGGGGGTGCTCTCCACATTTGCCTACCTGGTGCCCGAGAGTATGTATGACCGCCTGCTGGAGCTTATGCCGACGGAGGAGAATATCTGGGAGTGGATGTCGATTCACCGCGCCATCGATACCTTCTATAAGGATACCGCAGCCACCATGCCCGGGGTGAAGGTATATGCCATCCAGCCCGATCTCGTGGTGCATATTGATGGTGTGTCAGACGTGAGCGGCTCGGCTATCACCTATACGGACAAGTATGACAACACGCTGAAACCGCACAGCTATTCGACTCCCGCAGGTATTCTGCATGTGCTTGGCACCCCGTTTCGCAGATTGAAGGTGAAATTGAATGCCATCCGCACGCATCGCCGCGCCTTGAACGGGGGCCTGCCGGGCTTCCGTAAGCGCCGCAAATAGGCGAAAATTAAGAAAAATAAGACTTTTTTGCCCCGTTGGCATTGATTGTGCTTGAAAAAAGCGCCCGAAAGGGCGATATTAGGGGCTCACTTAATAAGATATGTCTGAACCGAAAGAACGCAAGACCCTGGAGGAACGCAACCAGGCAAGCGACCTGGAGCGCCTGCGCCATTCCTGTGCGCACGTGCTGGCCGCTGCCGTTTGCCGTATCTGGCCCCAGGCCCAGCTGGCCGCAGGTCCCGCCATTGAGAATGGCTTCTATTACGACATTGAACTTGACCACAACATTTCCACCGCCGAGTTTGAACTGATTGAGGCGGAAATGAAGAAAATCGTCAAGGAGAACCAGACTTTCGAACGAACTACCGTCACCCGCGATGAGGCCATGGCCCTGGCTCAGAGCGGTGAACTGGGCGCCGGCGGCCCCCGCGATGTCGCGTCCAAATTCAAGGTGGACCTGCTCAACCGCATCCCTGAGGGCGAGGAAATCTCCATCTTCCGCAACGGTGAGTTCACCGACCTCTGCGCCGGTCCCCACGTGGGCCGCACCGGCAACTGCAAGGCTTTCAAGATTATGAGCGTGGCCTCCGCCTACTACATGGGCGACGCCAGCGGCCCCCGCCTGCAGCGCATCTACGGCACCTGCTTCCCGAACCGCACCCAGCTGGACGAGCACCTCGCCCGCCTGGAGGAAGCCAAGAAGCGCGACCACCGCCGCCTCGGCCGCGAGATGGGGCTCTTCACCATTGATGAGATGGTGGGGCAGGGCCTTGTGCTCTGGAAGCCGAAAGGCTCCATCATCCGCCGCGAGCTGCAGGACTTCATCACCGAGGAGCTCGACCGCATCGGCTACTCCCAGGTATTCACCCCCAACATCGGCAAGCTGGATCTCTACATGACCTCCGGCCACTGGGAGCACTACAAGGAAAGCCAGTTCCCGCCCATCCCCGACCCGGATGACTTCAAGCGCCTGCGCGATGAGAATGCCTCCTGCGCCGACCTCTTCAACGCGCTGGATACCCGCACCATCAGCGGCTTCATGCTCAAGCCCATGAACTGCCCGCACCACATCCGCATCTATGCGAATGATCCGCACTCCTACCGCGACCTGCCTGTGCGTCTGGCCGAGTTCGGCACCGTGTACCGCTGGGAGCAGAGCGGCGAGCTGGGCGGCATGACCCGCGTGCGCGGCTTCACTCAGGACGATGCGCACATCTTCTGCCGCCCCGACCAGATCAAGGCGGAGGTGCAGCAGTGCATCGGCATCGTGAAGCACATCCTCGGTACCCTGCAGATGAATGATTTCCGCGTGCGCCTTTCCCTGCGCGACAAGGATTACTCTGACCCGAAGTATGTGGGCACCGTCGAGAACTGGAAGCTTTCCGAGCAGGCTCTCCGCGAGGTGCTCTCCGAGGAAGGGTTCGACTTCATCGAGGCTGAGAACGAGGCCGCATTCTACGGCCCGAAGATTGACTTTATTGTGCGCGACGTCATCGGCCGTGACTGGCAGCTGGGCACTGTGCAGGTGGACTATAACCTGCCGGAGCGGTTCGACCTCACCTACACCGGGGCCGATAACAAGCCGCACCGCCCGGTCATGATTCACCGCGCCCCCTTCGGCTCCATGGAGCGCTTCACCGGCCTGCTTATCGAGCACTTTGCCGGCAAGTTCCCCACCTGGCTCGCCCCCGAGCAGGTGCGCGTGCTCCCCATTTCCGACAAGGTGGCCGACTTTGCCGAGCAGCTCCGCGCCAAGCTTGCGAACAAGTTTATCCGCGTGAAGCTTGATGACGCTCCCGACAAGATTGGTGCCAAGATTCGCAACGCCCGCCTCGACCGCGTGCCCTATATGCTTGTGGTCGGCCAGCGCGAGGCCGAGGAAGGCAAGGTCTCCGTTCGCCACCGCGAGCTCGACGTCGTCGGCACCATGGGGGTAGATGAATTCATCGAGGCCCTCGAACAGGAAATCAGCCAGCGTCTCATCCGGCCTGCGCTGCAACCCCAGGTAAAAGAACAACAATAAGAAAATCTCTCCGCCGCAGCAGGGGCCGGACCGTGTGCCACCCCGCTGCGGCAGAATCCCAGGACTAACCAACAACACACACAAGTGGCAGCCCCCCAGAAACCCAGTAAACCCGCCAATCGCCCCCAGCGCGGCGACAAAGGCGCCAGCAAAACACCGCAGATTCGCGTCAACGACCGTATCCGCGCACCGAAGGTACGAGTCGTCACCGCCAAGGGTGACCAGCTCGGCGTCATGGCCACCCGCGATGCTCTCGCCAAGGCCAAGGAAATCGGACTTGACCTCGTAGAGGTAGCCCCGAATGCAGACCCGCCCGTATGCCGGCTTATCGACTATGGTAAGTTCAAGTACATGCAGGCCAAACTGCAGAAGAATAACAAGTCCAAAGTGACCAAGATGAAGGAAGTGAAACTCCGCGTCGGTACGGACGTCAATGACTACAACGTCAAGATGGCCCGCACGGAACAGTTCCTGGACCACGGTCACAAGGTGCGCTTCCAGCTTCGTTTCCGCAACCGCGAAAATGCTCACCGCGAACTGGGCCTGGATGTCATGGCCAAGGTAGTGGAGGACATGAAGACCATGGGCCAGGTGGATCAGCCCGCCAAGCTCGCCGGCAACACCGTCACCATGGTACTCGCCCCGCTGCCCGCCAATCAGCGTGTCAAGAAGTTCAAGAAGTACGAGGAGGCCGATTTCGACGCTGAGTCTGATGAATTCGATGCCACCGACGATGTGAGCGAGGAATAATGCCGATTCCCGCCCTCGGGAACAACTTCCGGCCCTGCAAGTGAGCCCCACTTGCAGGGCGTTTTTATGGGTGTAGGCTTTTGATGACGAACGTAACGACACCGAAGAACTCGGCTCCGCTGGCGGGTGTTATTTCGATGGGCTGGTAGGCCGGGTTTTCTGGGAGGAGCCGGACTTCCTTTTCGTGCATTTCCAAGCGTTTGACGGTAAATTCACCATTCAGCGCGGCGATGATGATGGCGCCGTTGGTCACGGTGACACTGCGGTCTACCACCAGGATATCCCCATCGTCAATGCCTGCGCCGGTCATGCTGTCGCCGCGGGCGCGAACAAAGTAGGTGGCCGCCGGGTGGCGCACGCAGAGCCGGTTCAAATCCAGGGTGCCATTTAACTCGCCGACTGCAGGTGAGGGAAAGCCCGCTGCCACACTTTCTGCAAAGAAGGGGATGTTGGATTCACCTGCCATGCGGCGATTGTAGCATACCGGGGCTCCTGCATACAATGCAAAAAAATGCCACCCGGAAAACGGGTGGCATGAAATGGGTGAGGCTCGCGGGGTGTTCAGAAGCTGTCGGCGGCATTCATGTGTCCCTCAGGGGTGGTGGGGGCCGGAGCGGGGGCCGGCGTGGTTTCCGGGGTGGGAATGGGAGTATCACCGGGCTGCACCACGGGATTGTTGTTGTGCTCGATGATGGTATCGTCATTCTCATCCTCTGCAGCTTCCTGGCGGGCCTGTTCCTCGCTGGTGGGGGCGGGGGCGGCGGCCGGGGCTGCAGGGGCAGGTGCTGCGGCCGGGGCGAGCGGCTGGCGGGTGACCGGGTCTACCTCCACACCATTGATAATCATGCGGGTCTTAATCTGGCCGGTGGCGGGGTCGTACACGCGGCTGGTCTGAACCGTCTGCATCTGCGGGCCATTGGCGCCGCCTGTTGTGAAGGAAAAGGAGGAGCTGCTGCTGGAGTATTGCACACTGCCGACGGCTGCCGGCTGCTGAGCACCGGGAATGGGCAGGGGGGCAGGTGTGGCTGCGGGGGCTGCCGGCTGGGCATTGCGGCGGGCCAGGCGGGCGCACACGCGGATGGATTCGCCCTCCTGACCGGTGATGAGGTAGAGGTGGTCAACGCGCATGACTACTTCCTCACCGGGCTGCAGGCTGGAAATGGTATCTACGTTTTCTGCGGGTTGGCCGGGCAGTTCCTTGTTCATGGCAATAGTGAACTGCATGCCGGGCACCAGCTGACCATCGCCGATGCGGTTGAAACGACGGTAGGCCAGGTTGTTGATTACCTGGAATACGCCCACCTGCACGGTAGTGGGCTCGCTCTGGTCGACCCGCTGCACGGCCAGATCTCGCAACCCGACAAAGCTGGCATTCACCGTGTTGGAGGCCATCAGGTCGCAGTTGCCACGCGCCTGCATGGGCATGAGTCCTGTGGGCATGGGGCGCAAGGCGGGGGCATTGTTTGCCAGCAGCATAGGAGTACTCATGGCCAGTGCCATGACCGAGCTAAGTGTGATGATTCTGCTCATGATTATACTTGTTGACACAAGAGGTACGCAGATTGTTCAGATAATCTATCAGATTTCCTGCTTTTGTCAGCGACTCTGCTGCAGATGCTTGGCGAGCCGCTGGGCGTGCTGGCGGGCTTTTTCGGTGATTTCGGCCAGCAGCTGTGGGTCATTACGCATCTGGTAGGAAACCCCGCCGGTGCCGATGCTGCCGCCCCAGTTCATACCGGTGAACTGGCAGGTGGCCTTCAGGTTTCCGAAGAAATCTTCCCAGGGCAGTGCCTCGGCCGGGGCTCCGGTGGTGTAGGAAACGACCAGGGTTTTGCCCTTCAGCTTGTCGCCGGTGCTGCCGTGCGAGAATCCGTGCAGGAAGGTCTCCTCCATCCAGCGGTGCAGCAGAGAGGGCATGGAGAACCAGTACACAGGGAATTGCAGCACGATGACATCTGCCCACAGCAGTTTTTCCTGCTCGGCGGCGGCGTCAATCCTGAAATCCGGGTACAGGCGGTCCAGATACACGATGCGGCATGCCGGCAGAAGCTTTTCAATCTGCTCCAGTATGGTGACATTGGCTACGGAATCGCTGGTGGTGTTTGTGTGGCCGGAGATGATGAGGATATTTTTCATGGTTGAGAGTAATTATAGGGGAAGTGAGGAATAAATCAAGGCTGTTTTAGAATTGTTATAAATCGAGCTTGATTGATGAACCGGATGAAAACGAGTTAAGGCGCTCTCGAAGAGTTGATTTGAGGAAGTTGAAGGCGGGGTCGCCGGTGCAGTGAGCAGTGTAGTATAGGGTTTGAAATTGCGCCAGTGCATCAGCCACTGTGGGGAGCTTCTGCAGCGGTGTGCGCATGAGGTGGAAACCACCCACGAGGATATCCGGTCTGAAGTGGGCCGTGATGTTGAGGATGCCGCGGTGCGAGCAGCCGCTGAAGAGAACGCGCCTGCCGTTTTCCTCAATGAGGAGGTAGAGCTCGTGCCGGAAGTCATCAGGCACGTGGGTGTTGCCTCGCAGGGTGCTCATGCCGTTTGCCGGCGTGGGATATGCCTGCGGCACGGTGCCTGCGGTATGCAGGGTGATACCGGGGGCGAGCTCCGACACAGCAGCGGGCACGGGCAGGAAGCGCTCGTGCTCCGTCAGCTCTGCCGGCAGCCCGATATCCTTTCCCGCTGCGTTGAAATGCGGTTCTGCGGCATGCGGGCTTGCCCAGACCGGGCTATGTGGGTTGAGCTCCAGAAAGCGCAGCAGGCCACCGCCGTGGTCGTAGTGGCCGTGGGAGAGCACTGCGGCGTCGACCCTGCCGAGGTCGAGCCCCATGCGCGCGGCATTCTCCGCAAAGGCGGGGCTGGCTCCGGCATCGAAGAGGATGCGGTGAGAGCCTGTTTCAATGAGCAGGCTGAGTCCGTGCTCAGCTACGAGCTCCGGGGCGGAGCTGGTATTTTCGATGAGGCAATGGATTTTCATGGGACCCAGCGCATGTGAAGCTCTACGGCACCGGTTGCGGAATCGGTGCTGCGGGCGGTGATGGAAAAGCCGTGGTATTTGTAGAAATGCACAGAGTCGGCGTTGAGCTCGTACACGCGGAGGGTGAGTTCGCGGTGAAGCTGCTGGGCGCGGCGGAGCAGGGCGCTGCCATAGCCTTTCCCTTGCGCATCGGGATGCACAAAGAGGGCGGCTATGTGGCGCCCGAGCATGGAGATGAAGGCGCGGGGGCGGCCTGCGTCATCCTCCAGCACCAGGTTCTCGCTCTGCGGCAGGTATTCCTGCTCCATGCGGCTGCGGTTGGCGTACCAGTATCCGGCCGGGATGAAGGGGTGCGCCGGCAGGGTGGCCGCCAGCCATATATCGGCCAGCGGCGCGGCATCCCTGCTCTGGTAGGCGCGTATCAGCACTTACTTGAAGATGACTTCGTTGAGGAAGCTGTGCTGCTTTTTCGGGTGGTGCAGCTTCACCTCGGTGGCTCCCGGATCCAGCTTGTAACGGCTCACATGTTCGCCTTCGCTGGTGAGAGTGGCACCGGAGACCTGGCACTGGATGTTACCTACGGTAATCAACTCCTGTGCTCCGGCGGGCACCGGCATGGTGACATCCAGTGCAGCCTTGCCGCAGAGGTAGGCTGTGGCGATATCGCCATCGCTGATGCTGCGGGTATCGGTGTCGAAGGCATCTTCGGTGATGCCGATGTTGAAGATGGTGAGCTTCACCTCTTGCTCACTGTTGCCTGAATTGACCAGGTTCATGGCAGTGATTCGCTCGCGGGGCAACTGGTCCTTTTTCACGAAGATACGATGGTTCTTCACTTCAGCCTGTATCTGGTGCTCCTTGCCGGATTCCAGCGAGAGGGAAAGGTGCCCCCACTCTCCGATGTCTCCGTTTTCCAGATTCAGCTGTATCCACTCGGGAGCAATCGGGGTCGGAAGTCGCAGGGAGATGACGCCCTGCGGCTGAAGGCGGAATACTTCCATCACGCGGTTGATGCCGATTTCCGTATTGGTGGTATGGGCCGTCAGGTTGCAGCCCTCCACATTGGTGTCCACATAGGGGGGGAGTGAGCGGTTTACGGCAAACTCACAGATGGAGAGCCAATTCGGGCGCGGTGTCAGAATGCGGAATCGCACGTAGCGGGCGCGGAGCGGATTCTTCGAGAGGTCGACTACGGCCATGTTGCCATACTGGGGACTGCCCACCTGCTGCCAGGTGGCGCCATCGTCGGAGACTTCAAATATGCCGCAGTCGGGGTAATCCCGCTGGCGGGGGCCACCCATGACCATGCTGATGTTGTTGATGGAAACAGGCGAGCCGTGATCCAGGCAGTACCACTGGTCCTTTTTCTGGAATCCGTTGTTGGACCAGAATGTATTGGTGCGTCCGTCCTTGATTTTGGCGGCATCCTCATTCGGGTTGCCGCAGGAGGCGGTGAACCTGGCTTCCGGGCGTTTCTGCCCGGAAAGCTCGGCATACACGCGGGCATTCAGGTAGGAGAAGGCTGCATTTAACACCGGGGTCATGGCGTAGGCCGCCACTTCCACATCGTCCACCATGCGCACACCGCTGCCGGACCACTCGCTGCGCAGGGTGGAGCGCATGTCGTAGAGCGCCTTCACCGTGTCGAAGAAGTAGTGGAAGAGGTATTCGTCCTTGGTGGCAAAGGCGGTCATGACGGAGGCTCCGGCCACCCCGCAGAGTTCGAATTGGTCGAGCCAGGGGCGGATTTCCTGGCAGAGCCCGGCCACGGGGTTGCTGGTGTGTTTGAGTTCGCGGGCCGCGCTTACCATGCGGTCGAACTCCAGCTGCAGCAACTGCCCGGCTTTCATATCCGGTTTATCGGCGGCGATGCTGTCGATGAACGCCTGGGCGGTGGGGGCGATATCGACCGATTCTTCGCGGAAATAGCCGTGGACATTCGGCAGCAGGTAGGAATTGTGGTCGCAGAATACCTTCATGGCTTCGCGGTGGCGCGGATAAAGGCGGCGCAGACCTGCTTCCCAGGTTGTGACTGATTCGAAATCATCAATATTCCAGGTATAGTTGGCCACACCGAAAAGACCGACCTTGCTGGCCTCAGCGTGTTCCATCGGGTTAGCCACAAAGCCGCTCATCTGCTCCTTCATTTCCGGGGCGGTGTCCAGCCCGTAGGTGCGGCCCATGGAAAGGCGGCTGCGTTTGAAGTCGTTGCAGGGCCAGTTCCACCAGATGAACGTGGGGCGCTGCACGCGCTCATTCACCCACTTCTGCCCCGGGAGGGTGATATCGTGCACCACGGTGTCGCCTGTCCACATCACGGGGATGCTTTTATCCAGCCCGGAACCGAGGGTGCGCAGGAATTTATCATTTGTCCAGCCGCGGTTGTAGCCCGTGGGACACATGATGAGGGTCTGGTTCACATCCGGATGCTTGCGGATGAAGTTTTCCAGAATGTAGTTCGTGAGCTGCACCTGGCGCTCAGCCTTGCCGATTTCGCCGCTGGAGTCATCTACCAGCACGCCGAAATCCCGCACCCCAAGGTCGTACATCTGCTTCAGCTTGGTGCAAAGTGCGTCCAGCTGGTTGCGGCCGCCGTTTTCCTGCCAGCGCACGGTGTTGGCAGGGTGAATCGCCCAGACAAAACGCACATAATTGCGGTGCGCATATGCAATGAGGTCTTTCAATTCTGCGGCTTTTTCCTGGGGGTAGGGTTTGTAGCAGCCCTTGCCGTGGTGGTAGGGGTCGTCTTTCGGGGCGTAGATGTAGGTGTTCATCTTGTTGCGCCCCATGAAGCGGAAGATGGAGCAGCGGGATTCAAAGCTCCACGGTGCGCCGTAGTAGCCCTCCACCACACCGCGGGAGGGAAGGTCCGGCCAGTCTACCAGAATACCCATGGGCAGCTCGCCCAGCTGGGTTACCTCGCGCAGGCTTTTATCCGCAAATACGTCGTTATGCGCTATCGTGGCATCCTGCACATTGTAAAGCATCTGGATGATGGATTGCCGGGCATAGTAGCGCCCGGTCTCATCATTTGCGTAGATGGTGAGCTTGCCTGGTGTGATATCGATGGCGTAGCCTTCCGGGACGTTGGGCAGGCGCTCCCATAGCCCTCCCTTACTTTCTGCGGTGCGCATGAGTATCTGCACCTCTTTCACCCGGGTGGTGACAGAGCGCATGCCGTTGTGCTGCGGCTGGGGATAAATGACTACCGCTTCGGCAGGCAGAAGCGAGAACAATGCGCAGGAGAGCGCGCAGAGTGCGGATTTGAAATGCAGTTTCATGGCGTCTGTATCAGTTCAAATGGAGCTGTTCCTCCATTAATCACTCATTCTACGCCGAAACGTGTCTGGTTTCAAGCAAAAATATTATGCTTTTCCAAAATATCGACGTGCCATGCGCTGCACGGCTTCATCCAGCTCGGCTGCGCGGGACGCGAAATCCTCTGCTGTCCACCAGGCCAGGGCGTCGGATTCATCTGAAACGATAAACTCTTCGTGCGGGGCTCGCAGCAGGTAGCGCACATCGTAGTGGTAGTGCTCAGGCTCTCCCCTGGCCGGTCGTGCCGGGATGCGGTGGATATCGATATCAAAAATCTCCGGGGATACGGGCTGAATGCCCTGGATGCCGCTTTCTTCCTCTGCTTCGCGCAGCGCCACGCGCAGTGTGTCCGGCTCACCATCGGCGTGGCCACCGGTCTGCATCCAGCGCTGCAGCTTGTGGTGCAGGGTGAGCAAGGCTTTGTCTCCTGCCGGGTTGATGAGCCAGGCTGACCCCGTCATGTGGCCTTCTGCATGGGTGCGTTCAAAGCAATCCGGTGTGTCGGCGATGAAACGCTGCATCCTGTCGGCTGTATCGTGCTGTTCAGGGTGCTTTTCGGCAAATATCTGCAGCGCTTTGCACAAATTTGCCCGCAAATTGTTCGGAATGGTGGCCATGTGCCCTTCATTTTACCCGCTTTTGGCTCGAAATCAAGTCATACCTATTAAAAAAAGATTGTAAAGAAAAGTTTAGTATTGGCAATAGGTTGGGAAATGTGATAGTATAAGTCAGGCGGGGTAGGTAGGTGCCATGGGGTGTGTCCGGCAGCCGCGTGAAAATTATGAAAGAAGTAATTCAGAACGTGGTGATGCGCAGTGCGCAGCTGGGGCTCATACTGGTGTGCATGACTTGTCTCACCTCATGCAGCACGATTACCGGATTGGCAGGTTTTCTTATCGCACTTCCGTTCCGGCTGATAAACGCCATTATACCATAAAGCTTTCCATACTTTTTCATTATGTCCAGCACTCGTCAGTTCATACTTTGCCTGGTGGCTATGGCAGCTTGTCTTCTGACTGCCTGCCAGAGCGGCCGGGGAATAAAGTACCATAACTTCCCGGATGCGGTCACCAACATCAATCAGGTGGATCCCGCATACCGTAAGTATTTTGCCGACCAGCAGGGTCGCAATTACAGCGCCGATGACCAGCGCAAGGCACTGGCCGCCGCTATTCGCACCTCCCGCACTCCGGTTCCCGCCTATGTGCCGCGTTCCGCCATGGCTTCCTCGAAGAAGAGCATCCGCCGCCGTTCCTCAGTGCGCAGCAGTCGCTATGCTTCCTTGAAGCGTGGCAAGTCTGTGAAACGCCGCCGCGCAGTGGCCAGGAAACGCACCAGTGTTCGCAGCCGGCGTGCTGTGGCCAAGCGCAAGACCACCACTCGCCGCCGCCGCCGCGGTTAAATACCCGGTGCCAAAGAACTTTTACATGCCTGGTTCCGTGAGGGAATCGGGCATTTTTTTTGCTCTTCTGGTGAGACGAGCCTGCCAGGTGTATTCTGTTCCGCCTGCGTATTAAAAAAAGAGCGGCAAGAAGGAAATCCTTGCCGCTCCTGAAGATGGATGCTCCGGTTTTACATCAGGTCAATGGGAAGGGCCGTTCCTGTTTCGCCCAGAGTGAATGAGATGCCGAAGCCTTGCTCCTTCTTGCCGCCATTGTCACGCAGGAATACCGTGGCGCCGATGTACCAGGCGCCGGCGTGGCGGAAGAGTGAGTATTGCTGGATGGGGAAGCGCCCCTCGTTTTCTTCGTAATACAGCTTTACGGAGAATGTGTATTTTTCGCTGAGACGAATATTGGTGCGTACGTGGAACTGGCCGGAATTTTCCAGAATGGGGTGATCCTTGATGGAGCGATACGAGAAGTAGGTTTCAAGCCATTCTGCGGGAATGATGCGAGTGCCGATGCTGTATTGCCAGAAGCCCTCGCCGTTTTTAATGGTGGGAGTCTGGGTAGTCAGATAAAAATCAAAGCGCTGGGACGGACTGAAATTGACGATGTTGTACAGGCTGGAGAAATCGTATTCCGAATTAGGGTTGTCTGCGTTATAGTCGCAGAACATATTCCAGGTGAGGAACCTGATGGATTCACCGTCAACGCGGGATGTCAGGGTGTTCCTCATGCCGAGGCGCCAGATGTTCCAATTGCCCCAGCCATCGATACCTGCGAAACCGCAGAGGTCGAGCGGAACGGGGCTTGTGGTGCTGCCGCTCATGGTGCTTGACCACATATCAATCTGGGGAACGTAGTCGTTCGAAGAGGATATGCTGCCGCGGGAATAGTTTGCGTAGGGCTGAATGATATGGGTGAGCCCCTGAAGACCGAAATTCTTGTACTGGAAATTGGGGTACGTGTTGTGGAATTTGAGATTGAAATCGCAGCCAAGATAGCCTAGGAACCGGTTATCAGAACCTATACCGCCCACATCATAGTACCCCGTGTAGGCGCCGCCTGCTTTGGGGGTAATATTGAGGAATTTGAAGGCTGTGAGATTCGTGGTGAATTCGTGCGTAGTGTTGACTCGGAAATAGCTTTCAGTGTTCAGCAGCCGGGAGTAATACTCCTTCATTTCCTCATCTTTGACATGATCCAGCCGAGCTTCGAATTCCTTTCTGTTCTCCGTGGGCAGATACTGCCGCATGATACAGGCACTGTTATTCGTTTCGTAATTGATGCCCGTGTTGCCGATGGCGGTGCGCACTCGGTAGAACGAGGCTTCGAGGCGCTCGTCTGTCACATAATAGTCGTTCGGTGCAAAGCGTGTGTAAATCATGCTTTGCGTTGTATCTGTGGTGCGCACAACGCGGACGGTGTTGTCCGGCTTGTCATTGTTGCGGCTGATATCGGGCAGGAAGTCGCGGAGCATGTATCGGTCGCTCACGACGTTTACGTTGGTGGCGAGCTGCCATTTGGCGTGAGGATCGCCGCCCGGTTCCAGCTTCCACAGCGTTTTCAGACTGAAATAATAGCGTTTGTCGTCAATCGGGAGTCGTTCGCCGTCAATCGGGTTGATGGAAGAGTCCCGGTCATCGGCAAAATAGGAAGTAAATCCATCCATGTCCTTGTTTTTTTTGGTCATGGATATGTCTTCCAGGTCAAGACCGGTTGCCAGACCTCGGCGGGTTCGGGCATCCAGGTGCAGGGTTGCGAGGTAATCTGCGGTCGGCATGATGCCGTCCACTCTTCTGTTGCCGAAGAGGATGCCGTAGCTGTTTTCCAGATAGGCACCCCAGTGGGAGCGGGTACCGGCGCCGGGCAGGTAGCCTTCGCGCGGATTGAGGGAATGCGAGAAGGTAAACCAGCCCAGAACGGGAATGGCCACATCATGGTCGCCGACTGCGATGCTGAGGCGCGAAACCTCACCGTAGTCGCCCGGGTAAATCTTAAGCATGCCTGTACCAAGCCAGACTGAAGGGTGCTGCACGTCTTCCGTGGTTACATAGGCGTCATAAACCGTTATGTATTCCTTGCCTTCTGCATCGGTAGCATATTCGATGCGGGAACCGCGCACCATCAGTCCGTTTACCTTGATTCGTACTTTGTTGACAACAGTTTTTTTCTCTTTCCAGTTGTAGAAACCGCCGTCCTCACCTCGCACCAGGACGTCATCCTGGTATACGGTTACAGGCCCGGATAAGATGGCTTCACCTGTTTCCAGGCGGGCTTCCATGGCAGGAGTGTGGATATCGGAGCCACCATCTGTTCGGAGCCGGATGGGAGTCTCCTTGCCTGCTTCATACAGGAACACTTTCTTGTCCTGGTTGTAGGATATGGTGCCCCCATCATTGGTGACTTGCAGGGTGTCCGGGATTTCCGGGGCTTGCTTGCCCAGACCGCTGACCGTGCGGTTTGTGATATCCAGGATGGGGTTGACATCGTTCTTCCCATCAAAAAGTTCCTCCGGCAGCGGAACCAGATCCGCTCCGTGCGCGGGAATTTGGGCGAATCCGCCCAGAACCAGGGCGAGTGCGAGTTTTGTGCGACGATTCTTCCGTTTCATATATTGCTTCCCCATCGATGCTGATTATTCTGCCCGAATATTACGGATTTGTCAAGCTTCTGTCTTGGTCTCGACAGAGGATTTTAAAGGTTTGCCGCAGTATCTGGTGATGAGACGGTCTGGTGCATTATGTAAATCGACCACGACCAGGCAATCGAGCGTGTCACCGAAATCGGAATCAACGTTGAAGGATACCATTCTGCCGTTTAACCGGAGATACTGCCGCAGAAGCACCGGGATGCTGCGACCGTCGGGTTCCAGGTCGCTGACCATGGCGCTGAGCAGGCGCAGATCAGCAAGCCCTTGAGGCAGCAGACGAGCATCTTCGCTCAGCAAATCCATGTTCTGAGGCGGAGTTTTAGCCTGCACATCCTCTGCCAGCTCCTTATCCAGACAATGGCATTTGAGGTATTCGTGAATCAGCGTGCGGGAGCGCTCTGTGTAATCCGATGATACGCTGACCGTTCCGTACAGGTAGCGGTATTGCGGGTATTTCAGCACAAAATGACCTATGCCCATCCACAGTGTATCGAGCGAGGCGGGGTGTTTCTGGTATGCCGCTGTGATGAACGCGCGTCCCATTTCCAGCCCGTTTTTCACGTGGTTGACGAATTTGTTGCCGAAGGTGAAGAATTCGGTGTTGTAAATGCCGGTGATGCCGCGGCTGGTCACGATGGAATCGGTGCGGCCCATGCGGTAGGCGCCGGCAATGCGCTTTTCTGCCGGATCCCACATGATAAGGTGGTCATAATACTGGTCGTATTCATCCGTATCGCAAGCGGAGCCGGAGCCTTCGCCCACGGAGCGGAAGGTGATTTCGCGCTGTACGCCGATTTCATGCAGCAATCTGGGAATGCGGCTCCCCTGTGCGGTGTAGATTTGCAAGCCGGTGCTCTTGTGGGTGTAGAGCAGGTGCTCTTCGGCAGGGAGGGAATCGATTTCTGCCTGGAGCTCATCCGGCGGAACCGGTGCTGCGACTGGGGCAAGCGTGCGTGGCATTCCGGGGTTGTTCGATGCCGCTGTGTCCGGATACCGCAGCATCATGCTGCTGAGCCTCAGATAGTCAGATAGCGCGGCATTGCTCGGCAACAGCTCAAGTCTGCCACCCGGCACTGGCTTGCCTATCCGCACCTGGTGCAGCGTGCGGCGGTCGCGTTTGATTTCACGCGCCAGGAGTGCTGAGCGTTTGTCCTTCCACCTGCGGGTGACGAATTGGAAGAGCGCACCATTCTGGCCGGAGAAGTGCATAGGCACGACTGTGGCTTTTGTCTTGCGGATGATAGCTGCCATGTTTTCCTGCCAGGGGTCATCGATGACTCGGCCGTCTTCCTCAGACCAGGAGGCGGCCGAGCCGCTGGGGAAGATGATGAGGCAGTGCCCGTCGTGGAGCCATTTGAGGATTTCGCGCATGCCGCTCATGTTGGCTCGCCTGGCATCTTCTCCGCCGTACACATCCACGGTAATCTGGTAGGGGCGCATGCCGCGCACGCAGTGCAGGAATTCATTGACCACGATGCGGACATCGCTGCGAACCTTCATGGCAATATCGCCAATCATGATACCATCCGACATGCCGTGCGGGTGATTACTCACAATGACGCAGGGGCCTTCTGCCGGGATGTTTTCAAGCCCTTTCAGTTCATAATGGAGCGGAAGATGCTTGCAGGCAAGTTTGAAGAAATTATCAGAGCTGCCGGCTTTCATATCATCTTCCACTTTGGAATGGGCCACGTTGAAAATATGGAATCCGAGCAGCCTTTCTCCCAGGTTCAATAACCATCCCGGCCACTTTTTCCCACCGGGAATATGTTCCCCAAGATCCATGATTTTTGCATTCATAACTCGTCGCTAAGTGTTACTGCACACTGTTGATGACATCATAACACATGCTACCTGTTGGGGTCAACGTCAAAACACAAGGAATTGTTATTTTACGAGTGCAGAGAGAAAGTAACACTGGTGCGCACCTGGGAAGCAATGGGTTTTGAGCCTTGAAATGCGGGGCGGAATCGCCAGTGCTGCATAATCCAGCTGCGGGTGTGGCAATCCAGCTGCCTGTTGCCGGAGCTGTTGGTGATTTGTACTTCAGTGGGCTGGCCGGCTGAAGATACATGGATGAGGACCCCGACGCGGCCTTGCAGGCGGCGTTGCTTCAACCGTGGTGGGTAAGGGGGGCTTGGGCTGCTCAGATAATCCGGCGGAGTGTAGGGTTCCTTCTTTTCGGTTGCTGCCATTTTTGCTCTGGCGGGCGCTGGAGCACGCACCGGCTGCAGGAGCGCTGCTGCGTCTGTTTCAAGAGCGGGGGCGGCCTCTGACTCGATCTCATCCAGGAGCGCTAATTCTCCGGTAGGAGAGAGTGCATGCGGGGGGATATGGGGTAGTAGCGGTAAATCCGTCATGGAAACGAAAGCCGGGGTAAGGGAATGCCTTACCGTTTCATGAGGCTGCGCCTTTTCTGCAGGATAGAAAGGAACCCCGGTAAAATCGCACCCGGGTGCCGTAGGTTGCAGTATAGAGACCTGAGAGGCCAGCACTGCAACGCAGAAGGCGAATGATGCAACGCCAAGCGAACAGCGCGCCACCTGGAGCATGCGGCGCCGGGCGAGGGTGGCAGCAGGTGTGTGGATGATGTGTATCATGGTGCTGCTTTGACCCAGAACAGGTGGGCATCCAGTGCGTCATAGCACCAGGGACTGGGCGGAATGACCAGATGCGGGTGGTGCGCCAGATAAACCCGGTTTTCTTTCCATCCGGGCAGCCAGATGGCGTTTTCATAGACCATCTTGTCTACCCTTGCCAGATTCTCTGCGCTGGGTGATGCTTCAAATTGCTCCAGCGCATCCTGCAGTTCGTTGGATTCAAGCCCGAATGGGGAGAATTCCGGTGCTGCTTCGCGGTCAAGAAATAGCTTCGGATTGGGCTTGTCGGGCGCGGGTACCGCCCAGAAAAGAAGCTCATGGCTGCGCTCTTGCAAGCGTTGTTGGCACGTCTGCCATGGCACCGGCGCCAGCACGATTTCCACCCCGCAGGCCTTCGCGCTTTGTGCGAGGAAACTCACCATGTTGCTGATTTTCTCGTGGGGCGTGTAAAGGAGCTGCACGCACAGCCGTGTGCCGTCCGGCTTGCGCAGAATCCCATCGCCCCCGCTGGCGGTGTACCCGGCCCGGGTGAAGCATGCACGCGCGGATTCGGCATCGTATCTGTATTGGGGGGTGTTGGCCGGGCTGAGTCTTCCATAGCCGCTGCTGAAGGTGGTGAGCCGCCGGCCTTCCCCGCGCATCATGATGGCCAGCGCTCCGTCCATGTCCATGGAGTGCATGAGCCCCCGGCGAAGGTGTATATCCGGCAGGGTGCGGGCATTGGCTGCAATGCCGTAGGGCGGCAGCGGGTACTCGGCATCATACACCAGGGTGCGCAGGCCATCGCTGCCCGCCAGCCGTTCCTGCCAGGCGCTTATGTTCCGTGTTTGCAGAGCATCCAGCCTGCCTTTCAACAGGAATTCCCATACCTGGGCCTCAGAGGTGAGGAAATGGTATTCGAGAGCGTTGGCATTGAAGCGGTGCCGGCATAGTGGCAGGTTTTCCCCCCACCAGTTTGTTATGCGTTGCAGTACAATGAGCCTGCCGCGTTGTATTGTTTTTACCTGATAAGGCCCCGTGGCCGGGGGGATGCGCTGCGCATAGTTTTCCCGGAACCGGCTGTTGAAAGCAGCATAGAAACCCGGCTCGGCCGCATGCAGCAATCGGCAGGCATCGAGCAGGTCTGCCCCCTTTCGCAGTGTGACGGAGAGCAGGGAATCACCGTGGCTGGCAGCGGCAGAAATGCAGGACGAGATGGTTTCAAACTCTGCGCATTGCTGCTCTGCCTGCAGCAGGAGGGCGAGCAGGTAATCATCTGCCCGTACCTGGCAGCCATTGTTGTATCGGGCTGCCGGATTCAGTTTGAAGTATACAGTGTTTCCATCACTGGCCCAGGCGCTTGCCACCCCGGCGGTGGCGGTTTGCGTGAGCGGATGGTGGGCCAGCAGGGGAATTTCAGTGGCTTGCTGCAGATTCCGGTGAAAGAATTGAACCGCCCCGCCGAAGCGTAGGAAGTGCGCCGGGAAGGGGCCTGCATTGCTCAGACTCACGGTTCCGCCTTTCCGGGCGTCTGGGGAACCGATGCCGGGGTGTTCATCCGCCGTCTGCCAGTGCAGGGTGGCGGGCAGCGGGGCATGGCGCTGCAACGTGACTCCCGTCACCCTGCTGAGACGCTTGTCAAAATCCGGCGGGTAGGCGGCGGTGGAGTTCTGCTCTTCTGCTTGCGGTGCTCGCCAGGTGGTGCCGGTGGCCCACCAGGCCACCAGCACCACCAGCAGTGAGACGATGGTCAGGAAATGCCGCATCAGAAGGTGATAGTGCAGCCGCCGTATACAGCTGTTCCGGCGTTGATATAGGACTGGCTGTAATTCATATAGTCCGTTTCGGAGACGTATTTCTGATTGGTAAGGTTTTCCACCCGCAGGTGCAGGGTAAGGTGTTCATTTACCTCATACCGGGCATACCAGCGCAGGGTATAGTAGGCATCCAGCATGGCGGGGGTGCCGCCCTGGTAGTTCGAGCGTCCGCTGGCGGCTGAGAGCCCTATACCGGTGGTAAATCCCTCCAGCGGCGAGGTGTGAATATCTGCCGACCAGGTCTGACGCGCTGTGTAGGCAAGCTGCTTTCCATTTGAGCTTTGCGGGTCGCACAGTGTGAGGCTGAGCGTGTAACCCGTTTCCCAGTGGTCCTCCCAGGTGCCGCTGAGACTCAGTTCTATACCCTGGCTTGTGTCGTGCCCGCCGGAATTGTAGAATGTTACCGGGTTGCTCAGGTAATTACTTTTGATGGCATCTTCCGTGCGAATCCAGAACAGGGTGATGCCGGCGATGTGACCGGGCTTCCATTCATGCTCCAGGCCGATATCGGCGCTCCAGCTGGTCTGGCAGTCCAGCGCGGGATTTCCCCGGTAGGTGTAATACGCGTCTGAGTAACTGCCGGAAGAGCGTTGGAATGAAGTCGGGGCCTTGTACCCGCGGGCTATGGAGGCGCTCAGACGGGTGCGGTCATCATTGAAACTGAAGCTGCCGGCCGCGCGTGCCGTGTACAGGGAACCGAACACATCGCTCTCATCCCAGCGGAGTGCCAGCGAGTTATCCCACCCGGCCGTGGGGGTGATATGGTGCTCTGCAAACAGGCTGAACACGTTTTCCTCATGGTCAGCGCCTTTATCCTTCTGCCCGACGTTCTCATAGTCATGCTGGCTGTGCATGTAGCCCAGGCCTGCCGTGCTTGCCTGGTGCCGGCACCAGCGGTATTCATTGCGCCAGTTCAGCTGCACATTGCGCAGGTCATGGTTACTGCCTTTGCCGAATGAATAATCGGCGCCGTAATATCCGCCGCTCAGTTCAGAGTTGAAGGCGTGGTTGAGCCGTTTCTCCAGCGCGGCGGATACCATGTTGGTCCGGTAGCTGAAGTGCGGGTCGCTCCAGGTGCCAGGGGATTGGTATCGGGCATCGCTGCGGCGGTAGGTGATGCGTGCGTGGGTATCACCATCCGGTCGGTAATCCAGGCGCAGGGCTTCCTGCCTGTTTTCATATTTGCCGGCTTTCGGGTCGTCCGGTTTTGTCCCATTCACCTTCTTTAAGTCATTATCGGTCGTCTCATAGGTAGCGGAGAGGAAGTAGGAGAGCTTATCCTGCTGCCCCTGGGCCGTCAGATTGCCGGTGTAGGAGGAAAAACTGCCGACTTCGTTGAAGAGGGTGCAGCGGGGCTCGCCCTGTCCCTCCGGCGTTTCCATGTAGATGACACCACCCACGGCACCACTGCCGTAGATGGCGCCCTGAGAACCCTTCAGCACTTCCAGCGTACCAAGGTCGAACACGTTGGTACGAGCCATCACGTTCGGGGTGAGGTTGCATCCTTGCGTGTTGTCGTAGAGGCGCATGCCGTCCAGCATGGGCAGGGTGTACTGGCCGCTGCTCATACCGCGGATGACGATGTTATTGACATTTCCCCGCTGGTTGGAGCCGCCGCCGGATTCGACATAGACGCCGGGCACACGGGTGAGTGCTTCGCCCAGGTTAAGTACTCCTTCCTCCCGGAGCTGTCGGGTATCCAGCACGGTGACGGAGACTCCGGTGCTGTCGTAGGGAACTGCCGTGCCGCCATGGGCTGAGACGGTGATGGGAGCCAGTTCGGTGACCGGTAATTCTGCAGCATGAGCCGCAGTACTCAAACCTGCCAGCAAAAGGGCAGGTACAACGCGTATGGAGCTCCCGCCGGGAGCCGTTCTGATTTGCTTCATTCTGTTGGTGGCCGTTGAACGGGCGGTGCATCGCCGCCCGGTGTCGTTGGCGAACCCCCATGGCTGGCATTCCGACTGAGCGCCTGCAGCATCCTGCGGCACAACACGGTTGCGGCACAGCGACGGATTCTCACCGTCTTCCCCATCTATTTCCTGCGGCTTCCCGCCGCCTCCGGGGGGCTCTACGCGCAGTATCTCCTGCGCGGTACGCATTTATCTAAGCATATCCGGCCCCGTGTGTGCAAGTCAAATCTGCGTCCCGCCTGTGATGAGGGTCGGGATGCGCAGGTCGTGCGGCTCTGTGGGGATGGATTCCACCATCTGCTCGTTAAAAGCCAGTGCCAGTATTTTTGCTTTGCTACACCGGGGAATGAAGCGGTCATAGAAACCGCCGCCGTATCCCATGCGTTCGCCGCTGCGGGTGAATGCCACGCCCGGTACGATGAGCAAATCAATGTCTTCCGGGCGGACGGCCGGGGTGTGCGGTGCCGGTTCGGGGATGTTCATGGCTCCCGGCTGCATGTCGGCCGCCACATCGCGGACTTCGTGAAAACGCAGCTTATGCCCCGGCAGGCAGAGGGGGAATACAAAGCGGTGCTGCGGGTATTCCGGCAGGAGCGGCAGCAGATTCACTTCATGGGGCAGGGGGGCGTAGATTCCCACGCAGAGCGTGCCGTTTTGCAGCCATGGTGCCAGTTTTTCACGCAGAGCGGCAGAACGCAGTTGCGCCGGGTCGGCTGCTGCTGCGGCTTTGAGCCGTTGCAATACCTCCCGGCGCAGTGCTTTCTTGGTATTTATCATTTACTCAGCCGCGGCAGGATTGCGGCCGAACAAGGCCAGCATGCGGCCGGTGTTGCCCTTCTCCACGCGGTAGGAATAGAATGTTTCCAGGTCGGCAGCTGTATCAAGCCCGCTGTCGGTGATGTTCTGAGGGTCGATGCCGGCTTCCTCCAGCTGCTGCTTAATCATGGTGACAATGTCCACCTCATAGTGCGGAGGCCGGATGCAGGGGGAAATGACGGCAATGCAGTTCCCGGCATGCACGCCCAGTATCTTGTTCATGGCCTTGAGCGTTTCGCCCACAATGTTCTGCAGCGTGCCGGCCTTGCCGGAATGTACCAATGCGCGGCTCTGGCTTTCCTTATCGTATATCCAGACAGCGGCGCAGTCTGCCACGTAGATTCCCAGGCAGCAGTCGGCCTTACCTCCGCAGAACAGGCCATCCACCCCTTCCACGGGATAGGAGCAGCCAATATCGCCCACCAGGGCGACCTTGTTGCCATGCACCTGCTGGGCGCGGCGCAGCATCTTGGTGGCAATGCCCCCTTCTTCCAGCACGGCTTCGTGAGTGGGGGTGAGGGCGGCAATCACTGCTGCGCGATCCGTGGTGGTGGCTACGCCGGGAACGCGGGTGATGAAACGGGCGAAGTTCTCAGGATAATCGTTGAGAACCTTCAGGTATTCTGGGGAATAGTTACTCATATTGTTTTGGTAAATCAGGCAAGGTTCTTGCGTGCTGCTGCCGTGCGGCGGGAGATGACGCGGCGGGCGCTGCTCATGGGGCCTTCTTCATCCTCCCGGGCCATCATCTGGGCCAGGTCTGCGGCTATGTTGCTGCGCATCTGGGCTACCAGGTTGCGCCCCTGCTCGGTGATGCGCACCATGATTTTGCGGCGGTCTGCTGCGGCTGTGTATCTTTTCAGGTGCCCCAGTTCCTGCAGCTTATCAATCATGCCGGTTGCGGCTGCGGTGGAGTGTCCCATCATTTTAGCTATACTGCTCATGGACAGACACTCTTCTTCCGCCAGGTAGGCCAGCAGGAAAAACTGCGGAAATGAGACTTTGCCTTTTGTCAATTCAGGAGAGAGGCGCAGAATGCAGCTGCGCTGCGAAAAAAGAACAAAATCGGCAAGGTTCTGCACGTCCTGTTCCTTTTGGAAATCTGCGCTTGAGTTGTGGCTTCTAGTCATGTTAAGCGTGGGCTGTTCGCTTACGATATTACGGCTTTGTGTAATTTTTGCAAGCCCAAAATTTCAGCCAAGCCTAACGATTTTGAGACCTTTGCCTTATGTTGCGCAGTTTGTAAGCGAAGGGTACTATATATTGTGGAAACAGGGGTAAGAAAAAGTTTTGCAACGATGCGTGGTATTAGTGTGCATCATGATTTGCCGGGGCGATATGGAGGATTTCGCGCATTTCCGGGGTAAGGAGCTGCTCATTTTCAAGCCGTTCGATATGGTCGCGGATGGCGTTCCAGACGGTATTGAACGCTTCCATCTGGCTTTGCACGGCCATGTAGTCCTGAATGGTCGGTTCCGGGAGCGAGCGCTGAGTTTCGACGATGGCGTCACATTCTTTCCTGAGTTCCTTCAGCTGCGGGATGGCGGCAGCGGCAGACCCGGCATCGCGGCAGGAGTTGAGGCAGAGCTCGGTCCGGGAGAGGAAATCAATAATCACCGTGGTCAAGTCGACGTGATTGGACGGCGTCGCTGTTGCCGCAGCGGCGGAAAGAGTAAGAAAGAGGGTTATGAGGATGTTTCTCATCAATCAGCAGTGGGTTCTGTGGCCTTTCACCCCGAGTAACTTGATGGGGGTTCCACAACCGGGGCAGTTGTATCGCCAGAAAAAGAGCAGGTGAAGCGCCGTGGCAAAGTTGTAGCCCAGAAGGGGCAAGTGGTGCGCCGCTCTATTGCGGGTGTAGTGAGCGTAGCGGAAGATACGCATATGGCAGACCGGACAGGTGGCGCGTCTGGCTATGAACATGTAAACGATGCAGGGCACAACAAAAACGATGACAGCCAGGAGCCAGAGCGGCACATCCGGCATGTTATCTGTAAGCATCAGGTAAGGGAAAACTACTACGCTGCCAAGGGGAATAAGCAGGAACAGCGTGCAGAACGCCGCCAGAATGGCGGTTGCGCGGTGAGTGCAACGCACCGGACTGTGGGGCATGAATGGCTGCTTGTTTGTGCGGTGACTCTCTGAGTTGCGGGACGAACGGGAACGGCTCCGGAACTCGGCAACCGGCGCGGCACTGCGCCACCCTGGTAACGGCGCATCTGCAGATTTTTCCGGAAGTCCGGTTTCGGGAAATAATGAGTGGATTTTCTCCGGAGTCAGCGTAAATGTTCTATCCGGGAAGAAGTTGCGAGCCTGCTGCAGGTCACGGCAGAGCTGTGTTGCCGTGGCTTTGAGCAGTTGGTCTTCAGAGGATATCCCGCAGAGCGCGAGTTCTTCGCGCTCTGCGGGGCTGAGGGTATGGTAGGGGTTGGGTTGCATTTGGAACGAACCGGATAATGAGTGAACTTAACCTAAGGCATTGAGCATGGCTTCAAGCTGGGCGGTCTTTGCCTCCCATTCGGCCAGGCGTGCGCGTTCCTGGTCCACCACGGCAGCAGGGGCGCGGTCCACGAAGGATGCATTGCCCAGCTTGCCCTTGCTCTTGGCGATTTCCTTGGCCATCTTCTCGAGCTCCTTGGTGATACGGGTGCGCTCGGCGTCCACATCCACCAGGCCTTCCAGGGGCAGGAAGAGTTCGCCCAGCGGGGTGAGGGCGGTGGGGGTGCCCTTGGGTGCTTCGTAGGCGGGGTTCACCTCGGCGCTCTGCGCGCCAGCCAGCAGCGCCAGACGGGCGGCCAGGTCGGCATCCACGGGCAGGGCGGGCTTCAGCACGAACTTGACCTTGCGGTTGGTAGCCAGGTTATATTCAGCCTTCAGGTTGCGGGCCTTGTTGGCCGTATCATACAGAGCGGTGGCAGTGGCGCGTGCCTTGGAGATTTCCGTGCTGTCCAGCCCGGAGAGCAGGGTATCGGCATTCGGCAGGGCGGTGCCCATAAGCGGCTTGCCATCCTTCGCAAAGCCCAGGCTGGCCCACAGTTCTTCCGCGATGTGCGGCATGATGGGCGCGAGCAGGGCCAGATAGTGGCGCAGCACGGTGTCCATGGTGAAAAGCGTAGCGTTCTTCACGGCGGGGTCACCCTCGCGCAGGTCGTTCTTCACGGCTTCCAGGAACAGGGAGCAGTACTCATTCCAGAAGAAAGAGTAAAGTGCCTGGGTGTAGGTGTTGAACTCGTACTTGCCGAGTCCTTCTGCCACGGTGGCGTGCAGTTCCTTCAGCTTGGAGAGGATGTCGATATGCACGGCGGTGAATTTGGGCGCCGGCTCGGTGCTGGCAGCACCCTGCATCATGCGGAAGCGGGCGGCGTTGTACAGCTTGTTGGCAAAGTTCTTGCCTTCCTCAATCTGCTTCTCGTCGAACTTCACGTCCGTGCCGGTGGGAGCGATGCGCATCAGGCCGAAGCGAAGGCCGTCCGCGCCGTACTTGGCAATGAGGTCGAGCGGGTCGGGGCTGTTGCCGAGGCTCTTGCTCATCTTGCGGCCCAGCAGGTCTCGCACAATGGAGGTGAAGAATACGTTGCCGAAAGGCTTGCCGCCGGCAAAGCGGTAGCCGGCCATAATCATGCGGGCCACCCAGAAGAAGATGATATCCGGGCCGGTCACCAGGTCGCTCGTGGGGTAGAACTTGGCCAGGCATTCCTTATCCATGGTGGAGAATGGCCACAGCCAGCTGCTGAACCAGGTATCCAGCGCGTCTTCATCCTGCACCCAGTTCTCCGGGTCGGCGGGCGGGTTCACGCCCACGTAGATATCGCCGGCGGCTGCGTCTTCTGCGTCCAGCTTGGTAGCGGCCTGCAGCTCGGCGGCTTTCTCCTTGCGGTACCACACCGGGATGCGGTGGCCCCACCACAGCTGGCGGGAAATGCACCAGTCCTGGATGCCCTCCAGCCAGTGGGCGTAGGTCTTGCCCCAGTGTGCCGGACGGAACACGATGTCACCATTGGCCACAGCCTCGGCTGCTTCCTTCACGCAGGGGTACTTCAGGAACCACTGCATGCTCAGGCGCGGTTCAATCGGCACATCCGAACGCTGGGAGATACCCACGTTGTTCTCGTAGTCTTCCACCTTCTCCAGCAGCCCCTTGGCCTCGATGAGCTCGATGGATTTATCGCGGGCCACGAAGCGGTCCAGACCGTGCAGCTCGGGGCAGCCGGGGCAGTTGATATGGCCATCGGCAGTGAGGATATCGATGATTTCGAGGTTGTTCTTCATGCCCACCTCAAAGTCGGTGCGGTCGTGGGCGGGGGTAATCTTGAGGGCGCCGGTGCCGAAGTCGATTTCCACGTGGTCATCGGCAATGATGGGGATTTCCGCCTCGCAGAGCGGGCGGATGACGGTCTTGCCGATGAGGTGGGCAAAGCGCGGGTCCTTCGGGTTCACCGCCACGGCCACGTCGGCCATGATGGTTTCCGGGCGAGTGGTGGAGACCAGCAGCTGGCCGCTGCCGTCTGCCAGTTTGTAGCGCACGGTGTAAAGCTTGCTCTTGGACGGAGTCATGATGACCTCTTCATCCGAAAGGGCGGTGAGAAGCACGGGGTCCCAGTTCACCATGCGGTGGCCGCGGTAGATGAGCCCCTCGTTGAAGAGCTCGGTGAACACGCGGGCAACCTCCGGGGCGTACACATCATCCATGGTGAAGCGCTCGCGCTCCCAGTCGCAGGAGCAACCCAGCTTCTTGAGCTGGTTGATGATGATGCCTCCGTGCTTTTCCTTCCAGTCCCATACCATGTTCACGAAGTCTTCGCGGCCCACATCGAAACGCGTGCGGGGCGGGTTCTCCTTGGCAAGTTCCTTTTCCACGCGGGCCTGGGTGGCAATGCCGGCGTGGTCGGTGCCGGGCAGCCAGAGCACTTCCTTGCCTTCCTGGCGGGCGCGGCGGGCCAGAATATCCTGAATTGTGTTGTTGAGCACATGGCCCATGTGCAATACGCCGGTTACATTGGGCGGGGGAATGACAATGCTGTAAGCGGGCTTGTCGGAATGCGGGTCAGCGTGGAAGCAACCCTCTGATATCCAGCGGGTCTGCCATTTCTCTTCAACTAAGGTCGGTTCGTAAGCCTTGGGCAATTCAGTCATGACGGCGCGATTCTACTCCTTTTGTTATCACATATCAAGCCTTTTCGTTATGCTGACGCGCGCTGCGGTCTTGACACATACAGGCTATTGCTGTATGCTCCATGCCTGTCATGAAGTTGGTGCGAAATGTATTGATGGCCACTCTGCTGGCAGCTTGTCCGCTGACCCAGGCTGTGGAGATTGTGCTCTGCGGTGGTGTGGCGTTGCGTTCCTGGGAAAACCTGCGAGGCCCCGCTGCTCATGACAACTGGTGGGCCAACTTCGTGCGCGCGTCCACGGTCTATATCGATAGCGCACTTGCCAAGGACCCGAAGAAGGATATCGTGTGGATTGTGTACCGCCCGTCCTACATCACCCGCGGCAAGGAAAACCAGACAGACTATATCTCCCGCATCCGCGAGACCGCCGGCAAACGCCACCTCCGCCTGAAGTTTGTGGATACTGCCGATGAGGCCTATAAGGCTATCAACCAGGCCCCCCGCAACAAGAAGGACAAGGTTACGGCGTTCTATTACTTCGGTCACAGCAATCCGCACGCCTTCATGCTGGATTACAGTAACTCCCTGATGGCTGCTTCCAAGGCCTGGATACATGAGAAAGACCTGGCCACTAAAATCAACAAGAACATCTTTGCTCCCGATGCCGAGTGCTGGAGCTACGGCTGCTACACCGGCCGCAGCATGAGCAAGTACTGGAAGGATGCTTTCGGGGTGAGCATGTGGGGCAACACCGAATCCACCCGTTACCAGCCTGTGGGCGAGGGCAAGCTCCCCGCCGGCGCCGGCAAGTGGGTGCGCTGAGTATTTATGCTTCGATAGGAAATGCACAGGGTGACGAGTACTTTCGTGCTCCTGCTTATGGCGATGGTGGCGACCTGCGCCGCGGCTCCCGGGAATACTCCGGGAGTGGAGGAATCGCCGCCGGGGTGTGCCCGGCGTGTGTTCCCGATGGGGCAGGAATGGAAAACTTTTCCGCTTCCGGAGCGGGTGACGGTGCTGCGCTGCTCGCGGAAAGAATCGGAATACAGGAGCCTGCACCAGTATTGTGTGGTGAGGGACAATGGCTCAGGCCCCCGCCTGGTGCATACCTATTCCGTGGGGAAGTCCGACGACCAGTTTGCTCGCTTCGCTTTGAAGGGAAATGAGGTATGGGCGTATCATGCCAATGGTGCTCTGCTGGCGCGGATGCGGCTGTGGGTGAAGCCGCCTGTGCTGCATGCCCCGGCGCCGGAGCATGCGCGGCTGCGTTTTGCCGGTACCGGAGAAGGCCATATCCTGTGCGAGGCTGAGAACCTGACTGACTATCCGGTGCTGCTGCGCCGCGGCAGGGTGTACATCGTGCTGCCGGAAGGTAAGCGCACGGTGCTCAACAACCTGTGCGTATGGCTGAGAGAGGAGACCCTGCTGCCACCCCGGCAGAAAAAGCCCTTGCAACTCCGCATAGTTGCCAAGCGAACCATCAATCCGCGCGACCTGATGCGCAGGAAGCAGGTGCACCTGGTGTACCGGGCGAGTGATAGTAAGCCCATTTCTCATCCGGAAGCCATCGCTCCCGCGGCTATCTTCCAGCCCGGTCTGCCCGACATGGGGGATAAGGACCAACTTCAGCTGTTCCGCCTGAGCGATGAGCTCGCTGTGGTCGATGGTGACACTATCGGCGGGTACCTCAGCTATCAATTCGATTTTTACCGCCTGAAACAAGGCCTGTGGCAGCTGGCCACCCGTGTGGAGCAGAGCGCGAACCCCAGACTCGGGGTGTCAGCCTATGAGTGCAATGGAAACCGCGTGCGCCTGCTGGATTCCGATGAGAACGTGATAATGGAGGTCGAAGTGCCCTGAATCCGATAAAAAGCAGGAAGCGGTGCCGGGCGGCACCGCTTCACTCATTCAGTTTTTCTTCTTGCGGGGAGCCCGCTTCTTCGGGGCGGGCTTGGGTTTATCCCCCTCGAAGGCAATGTCGGAGGTGCCTTCGGGGCGGATGGCGCGGCTCATGCAGCCCTCGACCAGTTCGCCGCGGAGGATGGCCTCGGCAATGGGGTCTTCGAGCAGGCGCTCGATGGCGCGGCGCATGGGGCGGGCTCCATACTGCGGGTCGTAGCCCTTGTCCACCAGCATGCTGATGACCTCCGGCGAGAGGGTGAGCGAAATCTGCTTATCGGCCAGGCGGCGGATGAGTTTCTGCGCTTCCAGCTCCACAATCTTCTCCAGGTCGGGGCGGTTGAGCATGCGGAAGACGATGAGCTCATCGAAACGGTTGATGAATTCCGGGCGGAAGTGCTTTCTGGCGGCTTCCGTAATCTTTTCCTTCATGCTGTCGTAGTCATCCTCCTCGCTGGTCATGGCGCTGAAGCCCATGGTGCTCTGCTGGCTGGCCAGGCTGGCGCCCACGTTGGAGGTGAGGATGATGATGGTGTTGCTGAAGTTCACCTTGCGGCCCAGGGAATCGGTCATGCAGCCTTCCTCCAGCACCTGCAGCAGCAGGTTCATCACGTCCGGGTGGGCTTTCTCCACCTCATCGAACAGAATCACTGCATACGGACGCCGGCGCACCTGCTCGGTAAGCTGCCCGCCTTCATCGTGCCCCACATAGCCGGGAGGCGAGCCGATGAGCCGGCTGGTGCTGAATTTCTCCATGTATTCGCTCATGTCCACCTGGATGAGCGCCTCGGCGGTGCCGAACATGATTTCGGCCAGGTTGCGGGCCAGATAAGTCTTGCCCACGCCGGTGGGCCCCATGAACAGGAAGGAGCCGATGGGGCGGCGCGGGTCCTTGATATCCGCACGGCTGCGGCGCAGCGCGCGGGAAATGGCGGAGCAGGCGATATCCTGGCCGATGACCTTGCTCTTCAGTTCCTCCTCCATGCGGAGCAGTTTCTCGGTCTCCTTTTCCTCCATGCGGGCTAAGGGGATGCCGGTCCACTTGGAAACCACGGTCATGATGTCATCTTCCGTGACTTCCATGTAGGTCTTATCCACCTGGCTCTTCCAGTTGTTCACGTAGCTGCCGATGTCTTTCTGCAGGTTCTGGATGCGGTCTCGCAGCCGGGCCGCCTGCTCGAAGTTCTGGGTATCGATGGCTTCCTTCTTCTCGGCCTCCAGGGCGCGCAGGTCTTCCTCCTTCTGCTTGATGTCGGCAGGGCGGGTCATGCGGGTGACACGCAGGCGGGAGCCCGCTTCATCGATGAGGTCGATTGCCTTATCCGGCAGGAAACGCCCGGTCAGGTAGCGTTTGGAGAGGTAGGCGGCACTGGCCAGCGCCTTGGGCGTGTAGTGCACATGATGGTGCTTTTCATACTGCGGGGCAATGCCTTGCAGGATGAGCACGGTGTCGTCCACAGAGGGTTCACCCACCTGCACCTGCTGGAATCGGCGCTCAAAGGCGGCATCCTTTTCGATGTGCTTGCGGTATTCATTCAGCGTGGTGGCGCCGATGGCCTGCATCTCGCCGCGGGAAAGGGCGGGTTTGATGATGTTGGAGGCATCCATGGTGCCCTCGGCCGAACCGGCGCCGATGAGGGTGTGAATCTCATCGATGAAGAGGATGATGTTTTTCTCCTTGCGGATTTCGTCCATCACGGCCTTGAGTCGCTCCTCGAACTGGCCGCGGTACTTGGTGCCGGCCACCATGAGGGCCATATCCAGCGAAATGATGCGCTTGCCCAGCAGGAACTCGGGCACATCGCCGCGGGCAATCTGCTGCGCAAGGCCTTCCACGATGGCGGTCTTGCCCACGCCGGCCTCGCCCAGCAGCACCGGGTTGTTCTTGGTGCGGCGGCAGAGAATCTGGATGACGCGCTCCAGCTCAGCCTGACGGCCGATGACGGGGTCCATTTCGCCGGCTGCAGCCTTGGCGGTGAGGTCGCGGCCGAAGGCGCTCAGGGCAGGGGTGTTGGAGCTGTTGTTGTATGAAGCGGAGTTGTTACGGGCGGAGTGGTGCTGGTGGAGGAAGGCATTGCTGTCTTCCTCTTCCTCCTCGCGGTTCGGGCGGTGGGACGCGCCATCATGCATGTCGCCATTGTTCTCCGGCGGGGTGTCTACCCCGAAGCCGGGGTTGATTTCCTCCATCACGCCGCGGCGCACAGCATCGTAGCTCAGGCCACTGGCCACCAGGCTGTGCCAGGCCAGGCCGTCCTCATCCTTGAGCATGGCCAGCAGGAGATGCTCGGTGCCCACGTAGGTGTGGCGGAGCTTGCGGGCTTCCTCGCCGGCCTGCACCAGCATCTTGCGGACTCGCGGTGTATATGGCAGGGAGCCCTCAACTGAGGCAGAGCCGGGCACGATGGACTGCTCAATCTTGAAAGTCAGGTCGGCAATATCGACCCCGGCATTCTCCATCACGCTGATGGCCACGCCTTGGCCCAGTTTGAGGAGCCCGAGCAGCACATGCTCGGCGCCGATATAGTTGTGGTGGAAGCGATCCGCCTCGCGGCGGGCGATATTGAGCACCTGCTGGGCTCGGGGGGTGAAGTTACTGTTCATATGGTGTTGTCAGAAAAGCTGTGTGGGTGCTTGTTGAGAAATTCGCGGGCGGCGGTGGCGCGGCGCAGGCAGAGCTGCGGGTCGCCCGTTTCTTCGGCCAGCGCGGCTTCGCAGGCCTGATCCAGCCCGAATTGATTGAGGGCGATGAGGATTTCACGCTCCTCTTCTTCCCAGGTCACGATGCCCATGAGCGTGCCGAGCCGGAGCAGGGAGACTGCATCGCGTAGTTCCTTGATGCTGAGGCGGCGGCAGTTAGTCAGCAGGCCATAGGCGCGGGCGATGGTATCCTGCAGGTGGAGCCCGGGCTCTGCCAGGAGCTTGCGGCGCACCTGCACCTCTCGCAGAACGATGTGGTCCACCACATCGAGGAAGGCATCCATCATTTCATCGATGCTGTCTTCCGGGCCGGGGATGGAGAAGAGGACGAAGAGGTGGCCGGTGTCGTCCTGCGCGTCAGAGAAATACGGGGAGATGCTCACATGCAGCTTTTCCAGGGCCTTGGTTACCTGGTTCATCATGTTGGCCGTGGTGAGGGCGGGCAGGTGCAGCAGGCAGTAGAGCTGCAGCCCGTCTCCCGCTTCGGCGGGGATGCTGGTCAGGTACCCATGCCTGGGTGAGTGGGCAAAGTTGAGCTCCTCCTGCAGCGTATCATCGAGTTCCTGGATGTCCTGCACACAATCCTCGAAGTTCAGGCCATTCCGGAAGGCGTGTACTACCAGGTGCTCCTCCTCATTCACCATCATGATGAAAGGGCGGCGCTGGGGAATGATGATGTAGCAGCCGTCCTGGCGGGCGGCCATGCAGGGGGTGAGCTGCTTGCGGGTGAGCAGGGCGCGTCGCTGGCCGTAGCTCAGTTTGCTCATTTCGGAGCAGAACGCGGTCTTGAACCCTTGCATGCCCCGCAGCACAGGCAGCAGCTGTTCCGCCACAGCGGCGCGGGATTCCGCCGTGCTCCAGCCGGGGAAAGGGAAGCCCGGCAGGTTGCGCACCATACGCACAATGGAACCCAGCACCACTCCGTCTGTTGTGTTGCGGTCAGGTGTCCAGTTGCGGGTAGAACTTAAGAGGGTTTCCAGCTTCATGCGTCGGCGGGGGGCAGGGCGTTTATCTGGTCGCGCAGAAGGGCGGCGCGCTCATAGTCCTCGCGGGCAACGGCCTGCTGCATCTCCTTCTGAAGACGGGCCCGGGTCACGGCGGGAGCCTCGTCGGCAGGTTCAGCTTCCTGCTCGGCATCGGGGGTGAGCTCGCGGGCAAAGACGGTATAGCAATCCGGGCAGCCGAGGTGGCCGGTGCGGCGGTAGTCTTCCACGCTGAATCCGCAGACCGGACAGCTGCTCAGGTCGCTCATGACGGGGGGCTGAGGGGCGGGGCTTTCGGCGCCGGTCAGTTCGCGCACCAGTTTATCGACCCGCTGCTTGAATTCCTCCGGGAAGAATTTTTCTGCAAAGGTAAGGGATTGAGGGTCAAACAGCCCCTTGGCGCGGGCGCATGCCTCGCAGAGGGCAAGCTCTGAAACTTGTCCGTTCACTATCTGCGTCAGGAACATCGACGCGCGTTTGCCGCATATCTGGCACTTTTTCACGCGAACAGAGTACACCGAGTCCTCGCACTTTGCCAGCATTCTGCGCGTCTTTCTGTGTCAGCAAGGAGGGGGTGCAGGGCATTGCGGAGTTGACGCGTGCACCTCAGCATGTTAAATTCACCGCACGACCATGCCGGAACCCGAAGAACAGAACATTCACCTCATGAGTGATATCCTTGCCAGCCAGGTGGCGGCCGGTGAGGTGGTGGAGCGTCCGGCTTCCGTGGTCAAGGAACTGGTGGAGAACAGTATTGATGCCGGCGCTCACAGTGTGCGCGTGGAGCTGCGCCGCGGCGGTGTCTCTCTCATCAAGGTGACGGATGATGGCTGCGGCATGAGCAAGGCGGATGCCGCCCTGTGCCTGCAGCGGCATGCCACCAGCAAGCTGGTGCAGGTGGAGGATTTGTTCGCCATCCGCCAGCTGGGGTTCCGCGGTGAGGCTCTGCCCAGTATTGCTTCTGTCTCGCACCTGACGCTGACCACGCGTCGCGCGGCAGATGTGGAGGGATGGCGTGTGAGCGCCGAGGGCGGGGTGGAGGCTCCCCTGATGAATGCCGGTTGTGCCCCGGGTACGGAAATCAGTGTCAGCAACCTCTTCTTCAATACGCCGGTGCGCCGCAAGTTCCTGAAGAGTGATGAGACGGAGGCCGGGCATGTGGAGCACCAGGTGCGCCTGCATGCGCTGGCTTTCCCGGAGATTCGCTTCACCTATGTGCGGGATGGCCAGATGGTGTTCGATGTGCCGGCCACGCACGATCTGCGGCAGCGGATTGCCGATTTTGTGGGGCGGGAGACCGCGGCAGCCCTCATGCGGATTCGCCCCACGGAGGCTCCCGGGGTGCGTGTGAGCGGTTATCTGATGCCCATTTCCGCGGCGCGCCGCAACCGCCGCATGCAGTATGTTTTCCTGAATGGCCGCCCGGTGGAGGACCAGATTATCAACCGCGCCGTGCGCGATGGCTACGGCGGTTTCCCGCCGGGGCTGCACCCGGCCCTGTTCCTGTATCTGGAGGTGGAGCCCGCCCTGGTGGATGTGAATGTGCACCCGGCCAAGCGCGAGGTGCGTTTCCGCCGCCCGGCGGAAATTACCCTGGCGGTGATGGATGCCGTGGCTGCCACGCTGGCCGCGCATGCCCGTGGTGAGTCGGAAGAAGCTCCTGCTCAACCGGCACCGGAACCTCAGCCGGTTGTGAAACCTGCAACGGTTGCAGCGCCCGCTCGTCCCGCTGCTCCTGTGCCTTGCCCCGAAACTCGCCCGACCCTGGTGCTTAAACCTCTGGTCACTCCGCGCCAGCAGGAGCTGGAGCTGCCCCCGGCTCCGGCGCCCGCACCTGTTCCCGCGCCGGAGCCGCAGGCGGCTCCGCTGCCTCCCCATTTCCGCCACATCGGCACGCTGCATAATCAATATGCCATCTTCGAGAATAAGGAAGGCATGGTGCTCATGTCGCCCCGCGCGGCGAGGGAGCGCATCATCTTTGAGCGCCTGCAGGAGAGCAACCGCCGCCCGCTGGAATCGCAGCGGCTGCTGGTGCCGGAGCTGCTGGAGCTCGATACCCGCGATATGGGGATTGCGCTGGAGGTGAAACCGCAGCTGGAGCAGGCGGGGTTCCAGCTCTCGCCCTTCGGTCGCAATACGCTGCGAATAGAGGCAATTCCCGCCATCCTCCCCCTGCGCAAGGTGAATGATTTTGTGCAGGAGCTGCTGCGTGTATTCACCAGTGGCGAGGTGCGGCTCACCCGCGCCCGAAGCCCCTTCGAGCCCTTTGCCCGTCAGCTGGCCCGCCAGTATGCCATGCAGGAGGATGTGACCGCCTACCTGCAGAATCCGCTGCCGCTGCTGGACACGCTGCTGGAATGCGAAATCCCCTATTGTAGCCCGGGCGGTAAATCCACCCTGCTGCCGTTCCCTATGGCGGAATTGAACCGCCGCTTTCAGACTCAGTGAGTAATGAAACGGCCATCCGGCTGCATGGGGCGTGTATAGTCGCACCCCGGCGCCTTGGGTAACAGCTTGCCCGGAAAGTGCTCCTCGGCCTGGCCGCCTTCCAGCATAAGCCCCGGTATGCAACAGGGATTACAATGCGGAACTTTCTGATAAATCGAGCGGTGGTTGTGGTGCAGGTGGCCCTGCCATACGTCCTGAACGATGGGTGAGCCGGTGTATTCAAGGGAGCGTATGCGCTCATCCCGGGAGAACAGGATGACAAGCGACAATACATAGACGTACTTGACCCATGGGAGCTTGTCCCAGTTCAAGCACAGGGCTGCAATCAGGTGCATGTGGTATATCAGACTTGTTTTCAGCCAAAGTTCATTCAGCCCGAATAAGCCGCTTTCCCGGCTCGAACCAAGGTAGAACCACGGCAGAATCAGGCAGCATGCTATGCTCACCTGCAAGGCGCGATCCTGCCGGATGATTTCTTTGCCCAGAATGCAGCAGAAGAGCAGGATGCTGGCCACGATGCCGATGTAGAAATGCAGAAAGAAATCGGACCAGGAACCCTGGAGCAGAGGAAACAAGCCTATGCTGGTGGCACTTTCTGCCCGAAGGTAATAGCACGCACAAAGCAGCGTGATACCAACCGGCAGCAGCAGAGAAACTGCTGAGCGCACCATATTATGCCGGGCATCCTGAACCCATGGGATGGCTGCCAGCGGCAGGCATCCCATGGCTCCCAGAGGAGAGGTGGGAAGTAGCAGGGTGATGACCAGTGGAATCAGCAGCCGGAGCTTTTCCTGTGCGTTGATGATGAGTGCCGCTGCCAGCAGCGAGTACGGGTGGAAATTGCATCCCTGTGCATTCAGGAGCATCATCTGTACCGGGTGGGGGGTGCCGGTGTATTCGTTCGGCGGTAAGGAAATGAATTTCCCGATGGCGTGCCATATCTCTCCTGTGCCCGCCAGACTGTTGATGAGGAGATAGACGGGGTCTTTGAAAATAAAGATGAAGATGAGAAAAAGAAAAGAGAATTTCTGATTCCGGCAAAAGAACAGCAGCAGCGTGAGCCACATGCCGGCGGCATACCAGAGCACTGCGAGGAACCGCTGCATGGTGTAGTCTTCCGTCAGCCTTGCCAGCAGAGCCGGGGGAAGCATGCCCGCCAGATAATAACTCATTTCCCGGCCATTCGGCAGCACAAGCGGCCATGCTTCGCAGATGATGTTATTGTACAATGCTTCCCGGAAAATCAGGACATCCGTGGCAGGGATGAAATATCCGGCTATGCCGGTCAGCATGAAGACAACGATGCAGACGTGTGCCGCAAGGGCGATGCCGATGAGATGAGGCTGACTCGGTTTCCATACGGTATCTCCAGCCCTTCTGCGCCCATAAGAAATAAGACTCAATATTATTCCCAGATTGACCGGCCATGCCACCCAGGGGGTGAACCAGCTGCTGAAGAAAAGCATGCAGGGCAGCGCCAGATACAGAAGAGAAATGACGGTGACCCAATGGAGGCTGATGCCCCACCCCGGGCGGTTTTGTATGGCGTTCTCTGTCATGACTCGCCCGCTAATCTAACACTCACTGCGTAGCTTGTCAATAATTTGTAGTGCGAATCGGGAATCTCGGCTTGCCATTCTTTCGGAAAAGTGTATAATATCCGGGCGTAAATCTCATGCGGAAATTGCTGTACATGGCCGGTATATCGCTGGCGCTGGGGAATATGAGCCCGGCGCAGGCCATGACTGTGCTGGAGCTGGACGAGCCCCGGCCGGTCACGGAGGAGGCGGCTGAGGCCCGCCAGCTGGGGCAGGCGTTTCTTCAGACCGCTTCCGAGATGTGGATGCTCCTGTCCGGTGTGAGCTGTAAACAGGATGCGGATGCCGCCGCCGCACGGTTTTCGGAGCTGGTCAGAATCACGTTTGAACTGGATAACCGCCTGAGTTCGCTTCCTCTTATAGCGCCGGAGGCCGAATGCGTGGGCATGATGGATTCCGTGCAGCTGCGCATCCTGGAAACCATGGATGACCTGCATGTGGAGTTCCTGAGCATCTGCCGCGCCCGTTGTTACGGCTCTGAGCCCCTGGTAAAGGCATTCGAACAGGCCATCGAACTGGGAATGTTTGCCGAGGAAGACCGGGAACTGCTGGAATCTCCCGGGGCGCCGCTGTCGGAGGAGGAGGCCCGCGCTGAAATCGCCCGTCTGGATCGCCTGGAAGAGCCCGATAAAGAGGTGCTGCAGGTTTTGGAGACGGTGATGGACGAGGAGGCCGCCTCTAAAGCTGCGGTGAAACTCACCTCGCTTTCCTTGCAACTGAAGCCCCTGGTTCCCGCGGCGGATATGGAGCACCGCGAATTCGCGCCGGAGGCTGCCGCAGCGGCTCAGGCGGTGCTGGCCCCGCTGGAGCCGATTCTGTGGGCCATCCGCAGCGAGATTGTGCGCATTGCCGCGCTGCCCGGCTATGAAGCCGAGACGTACGATGATTTTTCCGTGGCTCTCGACCTGGTGTTTGAAAGTCTGGGCGCCACGCACACCAATCTTTTTGATTCTGTATTCGATGCCTCATTCCGCACCGACCTGGACAACGCGCTCCGGGAGAATTCCATCTCTTCACAATAAACACACCATCGTTCACACATGCCTGTTTCTGATTACCTCGTAACCATCGGTCTGGAAGTTCACTGCCAGATTAAGACTGAGACCAAAATGTTCTGCTCCTGCAAGGCCGGTTTTGGCTACGAACCGAACACGAATGTGTGCCCCACCTGTCTGGGGATGCCCGGCGCGCTGCCGGTGCTCAACAAGTTTGCCATTGAGCGTACCATTCTCACCGGCATGATGCTGGGCTGCACCACTCCGCCTGTTTCCAAGTGGGACCGCAAGAACTACTTCTATGCCGATATGCCCAAGAACTACCAGACCAGCCAGCTGGATCTGCCGCTCTGCATTGGTGGCGAGGTGCCGCTGTATGCCTGGGCCTACCCGGCAGATTGCAAGGTGAAGGCCGATGGCCCGGTGGTGCGCACGGTGAAGCTCGACCACATTCACCTGGAGGAGGACGCCGCCAAGCTCACTCACTACAGCGGTTATTCCGTGGTGGACTACAACCGAGGCGGCACCCCGCTCATGGAGATTGTCTCTGCCCCCGACCTGACCAGCCCGGAGGAAACCTACGCCTACCTCAAGAGCCTGCAGCAGATGATGATCTGCGCCGGTATCTCCGATGCCGACATGGAGAAGGGCCAGATGCGCTGCGACGTGAACGTCTCCCTGCGTCCCAGGGGCCAGAAGGAACTGGGCGCCAAGATTGAGATGAAGAACATCAACTCCATGTCCGCCGCCCGCCGCGCGCTCATCTACGAGATTCACCGCCAGGCTGAGGAACTGGATATGGGCATTGCCCAGGTGCAGTCCACCCGCCGCTGGGATGACGCGCTGGGCGAAAGCATCGTGATGCGCACCAAGGAGAATGCCCACGACTACCGCTACCACACCTGCCCGGACCTCATCCCGGTGCAGACCGCTCCGCTGGTGGAGAAGGTGAAGCACGAGCTGCCCGAGCTGCCGGATGCCCTGCATGCCCGCCTGCAGAGCGACTATGGCCTGCCGGTGGCCGATGCCAACACCCTGGTGGGCGATTTCAAGCTCTGCCGCTACTTCGAGGAAGCCGCTGCCGGCAGCAAACACCCCCGCAAGGTGGCCAACTGGGTCATCAACAACCTCACCGCCGTGCTGGCCGAGAAAGAGCTGAACATCGAGACCTGCCCGCTGGCTCCCAAGGCACTGGCCGGGCTGGTGGATATCATCGAGGATGGCCTCGTTTCCAACAACCAGGCCCGCGAAGTGCTCGAAAAAATGTGGGAAACCGGCATGACCGCCGCTGCGGCTGCCGATGCCATGGGCTTCAAGAAGACCGATACTAACGCGCTGGATGCCGTGGTAGCCCAGGTGCTGGAGGAGAACCCGGATATGGTAGCCATTGTGAAGGGTGGCAACATGAAGCTCATCAACGCCCTCACCGGCAAGGTGATGAAGGTGAGCAACCCCAAGCCCAACCCCAAGATGGTGACCGAAATCATCCTCGCTAAGCTCGGGCTGTAAAGAGGTCATCATAATCCGGGTATCTCTTGCCCCATCCGTCCGCGAGCCCCGGCTCGCGGATATCGTTCAGGCCGCCAGGCCTGAATATCGTCCACGCCGCAGGCGTGGATATCGTCCGCGCAAAGCGCGGATATCGTTCCCAATAAAGCTAAACCTGCCCACATAGCAACAGTTGGGAAACAAAGCCACCATCCACCACCGGTGAAAACAACCGCTCCGCGCCTGTGAGCTCCAATCCCCCGAGCCCTCCGGGCGCGCTAACTTTCTATTTGTCAATCGTCAATAGTCAATTGTCAATCCTTTTCATTCGGTCCAGAACTGGGGCGATGCGTGAACTCCGTTCATGCACAGGTATCTGGTTCGCAGCAGCGTAGCATCCCGGTGTCCTATCTCCACCTGCAGCTCCGCGTAGCTGCGGAAGTGGCTCAGATGATAACTCGCAAAGGTATGCCGCAGCGCATCCTGCGGCCAGGGATGGGCAGGGGAGTTCCAGCCAGCTGCGCGGCGCAATTCCCGCCAGTGCCGC